>NZ_JBGTZA010000002.1:0-86907 GCF_041807805.1 Streptococcus sp. E29BA | reverse complement strand
AAATCAAAGTCCTCAACAGAGTAGAAGTCACTGTTTGGGTACTTCTTGTAAAGGCTGTTCAGTTTTAATGTTGTCATTAGAAACCTTCCTTTTTCTTATTTTAGTGCGGCGATAAAGCGCTCAGCAATTTCTTTTGGTCGAGTAATGGCACCGCCAACAACGATACCAGCAACACCTAGGTCTTTGACGGCTTTTGCTTCGTGAGGATAATGAATTTTACCTTCTGCGATAACATCTACCCCAGCTTCTGTCAACTGTTTCATCAACTCCAAATCCGGACCTGACTCTTGACGACTATAAGAGGTGTAGCCAGATAATGTTGTCCCAACAAAGTCAACACCAGCTTCATATGCCGCCATACCTTCATCATAGGTTGAAATATCTGCCATCAACAGTTGACTTGGATATTTAGCCTTAATCTGACCAATAAATTCGCTAATTGTCAGCCCATCATAACGCTCACGTTTTGTGCAATCAAGGGCGATGACGGCAATACCTAGTTCGGCTAGCTCATCTACTTCTTTCATGGTTGCCGTGATAAAAGGTTCCTGTGGCGGATAGTCTCGCTTAATAATGCCAATAATCGGCAAGTCCGTTACCGCTTGAATTTCTTTGATATCACGGACGCTGTTAGCACGAATCCCAACAGCACCAGCTTGCTCAGCAGCCTTAGCGAGAAGCGGTATCACACCACCTGTTTCACTGTATAACGGCTCATGCGGTAAGGCTTGACAAGAAACGATGAGACCATCTTTGACTTGACCTAAAAATGCTTCTTTGGTCATTTGGCCCATAGACCTTGCCTCCTTTTCTAATCTATAACAACTTACGTTTACAAGTTTTATTATACATTATTCCCATTTTTTTGCAAGCGTTTTTTTTTGTTTCGGTTTCATTTTCACGCTTCTGTATCTGCTTTCATAACCTTAAAACTACTTTCAGCACTCTGAAAATAGAATCAGTCTTCAAATAAAATAGGCTTTACTGTAGAGGACAGCATTAAACTCAAGCCGATGATTACGATTAAAATCTCACAAAATAAAAAGTAATGAGGACAAAAAACGCCCGATGTTCGGACGTTTCTTGGTTAGGATAGGCTTCTCTGAATAGGAGCAACAGATTAGCTTTTAACCATTTGATTAACCTTATCTGCGTGAGACTCTAGGTCTTTTTAAGCTAGTGGTTGCTAGCCCAAGAGCCGCGAGAAATGAAATAGTTCCCGTAACTGCAAGCCTTGAATCTTCTTCGCCAGTATTTGGTAACATGGTAGCTGGCTTGGCGACATTCATCATCTGACTTAATGGTGCGCTGGCGGATGACCTCATAACAGCTGTGATATTTTCAGAAATATTCACTAAGCACTCAGGTTCTAGATCGTTTGCCAATAAAGTTGTTGCGGTAACCTGCTGTTGAGGAGGAACAGTCGCTATTGGTTTGTAGACAATCCCATATTCACTGAAGTGATTAGCGGTGAAGACGACATAGCGCTGACCGTTTTGTTCGATTTCAGTAAATGGCAAGACCTCACGCTCATTGCTATTGGGCAAATAAACAACATGTGCAACAGATTTCTCGGCATCAATTGGAAGAGAGACCGTTGCTGGAAACTTCGGCTTGAGGATGTGACCATCTTTATCAAGCGTTTCGATATAGGCATCAACCTGTTCTTGCTCGGTAATCAGTTTGTTATAGTCAATCCGCTGCATCACACGGTCGAGATTGAGCACAGTGGTTAATGTGTAGTTCGTCAAGTCCTCTGGAACAGTTGACAATATGCTTCTAATGGCGCTGTAATCGGAAGCCTTGTAGGTTAATCGCTCCAGATAGCTTGTTAAATTGCTCTGCCAATCGTTAACAATCTCCTGCTCATGACGTTCCCGGTTGGGACTGATTGCCGCAAGCAATGCTTGAAGTGGCTGAGCGACTTCTTCTTTATATAAAGACAGGTTAGAAGGAACTCGCTCGAGGACCTTGTTCAGCTCTGCATAATCTGCCAATAGATAGTCCTCAGCTTTCAAGTGCCCCATAAGATTAAATTCAGCAAGAGCTGGACCAGCTGCATAAAAGGTACCTTTTCCAGTGATACCGTAGTAATCTATCTTAGCACTGCGAATCGCTCGTTTAACGGGAATCACAAAATCTTTTTCAGCAAGTGTCCCTGTGTGATTGCGGTAGCGGTCATAGACCACTGTTTCTCGTCCATCAAGTTCGGTGACTTTCACCACAAACTTAAAGGGACGACCAGCAGATTCAAACACCACATCAATCGTATCAACTAGGGCTGTTTCAGCTACTGGTACAGTAACTGTAGCTGGGTAAGCTCTTGTTCCCCAGTCCATTGTTTTCCAGAGATTGTCCTCATTACCATCGGTAATGTTGGTCAGCGGGAAACCATTGTCTGTATTTCCTTTATTGGTTGTTGGCGTTACCCCTTTGACAAGATTTACCCTTTCTTCACCAAGCGCATGACCGATAATCTCGATATCACTGAGACGTATAGGAGACGTCGTCTCCCGTGACGTCATTTTTAATCTAAACTTGCTGGCAATAGCTGTCGTCGTAAAGCTCTCGTTAGCATCCAGTTGGCGATTGTAGCGACGTTCCACTAATGTCCAATCGTTGAGGAAGGGATTGAACACTTCGACATCAATATCGTATGGGAAGGTTGTGGCTAACTGCGGGAAGGCCAAGTTAATGCTATCCAGACGATAAGTGCCGTCTAAATCAACCTCTAACTGATGACGCCCGCCGCCTTTTGGTTGCCAAGTAAAGTCCGTTAAGCCATCGCTGAGCAGGCTTATTTTGCCTTCCGCTGTTTCAGAAGCTGTGACAAAGGTTTTACCCAGCACCAGATTACTTTTAGGAATAAGTTGTTCCCCTTGCCGTTTAATGGTTCTGTAAGAATTCTGGTTGAGCACTGTACGAGCTAAGCTACCGAGGCTTGTTGTATCTGGTTGAGTGACCAGATCGGCGGTGTCAGATTTGAGAGCTGTCCACCGTGATTCCCAACGGTACCAGTTGCTCTCAGCTTTGACATCCTCAGGTCGTTTGCTGGTGCCAGCTAACTCAGCTTGACGGTTGCGAATCCAGATTTCCCAACGCTTTTTATAAAAGTCAGCCGTCAGTCCAGACCATTTCCGGTTAGAGTAATCTTTTAATGAACCAGAGCGCTCTGTCCCCCATGTGGTGACAATCGTTCTGGCATTGGCTTCAAACAGGTCGCTCGTCCAATCATCAGCATCAGGCAGCAGCTTACGAGCCATCAAAATCCAATTATCCAGCATAAATTTTTGCGTTGTTGCAGCCAGCTGGTCTGTCAAATCAATGGTTTTCAGAAATTCGCCAGCATAATGGTTGAATTTATTGAGGTTTCGTTCCTGTTTAGCCGCAATCATGCGGTCGTAGTATTCTTTAGCCCCATTGCTTAAAACTTGATTGGCTAATTCAGCGACATCATAGCGATAAGCGGCTGAATCTTTGAAGGTGTCGTAGCCTGATAGCATCAACTTCAGGGCTTGGTCGATCTTTTCACGGTCGTAGTAAATGCTACTATGTCCCCAAGTGGAAGCAGCTTTGAAGTTTTCCGTTGGTCGGGCATTGATAACGGACTCCGGTGCACCTTGATAATATTGTCCCTTATCGCGATAAGAGGTCTCTAACAAGAGTTTCCACGCTTCTTTAATCGGTGCATGGTCGCTGCCGATACGGCGCTCTGCGTATTTATCCAGCCATTGGTTGATGTCAATCGGCCCATCTGCCCAGTTAGTGTCAAATAATAACCCATAAACGACAGGATTGTTTTCCAATGCTTCAGCTGTCAGACCGATACCCACCATGTGCTTACGTTGCTTGAGCATTTTTAGGGGATCAACAGCAACTTTAGTGAGGTTCCCATCAGAGCCCATGCGTCCACCGAAGTTATGGAGAACGTTGTAAATCCAAGGCGTGCCATTATTCTCAAAAAGCCCATGCTCGTGCCGCATATCGGTCTGCAAGTCAAGAGCCAAAAGTTTAGACTTGTCCAAATCCAGCATTTGTGGCGCTTTTAGATTACCTTGCCACTGTTGCATAACCCAAATGGCTTGTGGGTCGTGTTCTAGCATTTTTTGCTGCACAGAGCGGTAAATCTGACGGACATCTAAGCCACCTGTATTGCCCCCTTCGTGGAATGGGTCAGTAGAATAATAATGTGATACTGAGCCGAAAACATTACGTTGCTTGGCATAGAAAACATCAGCTACCCGAGAGAAGAAATCCTCCTTACCTGCCTGGCGCTCCTCTTGCGTCAGATAGGTCTTGATAATTGATAGCCGAATAAAGCTCGGCCAGTGGTCTTTCGGTGTCAGGACAGCACCAGGATTTTTCTGAGCAAAGGTTTCAGGCACTTGACCAGCAAAGCCTTGAATAACAGGTTTGATGCCAAACGTCTGCATGCGGTCATGAATCCGACGCCCCAACTCCACCCTTTGGGCAAACCAGTTATCAGGCAGAGAACCTCCGATGCTATAAAGGTTTTGCATGTAGAACCAAACATAGTAGGCAGGTCCTGGAATGTAATCCTTAATCTCTTGGTCACTGTAATTAAATTCCCTCAGGGTCTGGCGGAGAACTTCCTCTTGCCCAACGATGTCTAGCATGAGGTTAATACCATTCATAGCTGACCAGTCGAGAAGCTTCTCGTACTCATCCCAGTCCCAAAAGGCCATGGTGTAGGAGTAGGTCGTGTAGTTCAAGGCGTAACGGTGGTCAAAGTTAGCCTGCTTAATCACTGGACCTTCTACTGGTGTGACCTCGGAAAAAGCGGTGTTGGAGGCGAAAACAGGGTCATAATCAACCTTTGCATCAGGTAATAGTTAAAACCTGATGCAAAGGCGATCCCGTTATTGGCCTTGATGACAATACCGCCATCTTAGCGGTTATCAATTTCAAAAGTATCCTTATCATTGATGGCTTCTTTGAACTCAAAAGTGAACTTGTCCTGCCATTCTTGACCGATAACTCGCCCAACCAGCTCTCCCATTTGTTTGATGACCGTATCTTTGGCATAGGTCTTATCTTCTTCAAACCGATCCCATTTCTCTTTCCACTCGCTTTTTTCCCAATCAGTGACAGTGATCGGTTCTTTTGCTGGAATATGGTCAGAAACCTTGTGACCACGGATATCAAGCTCAGCTAAATTGGTGATAAAACGCTCAGAGTTATAAGCCATATTGACACGGATGTAAGCTGCACGCGTGTTTTCAAGGGCATAGGTCTCACCCTGAGCTGTCGCAGGAGTTTCGTCTACTTTAGCAGCGATGCGCTTGTAGTCGTTGCCATCTTCGGAGGCGTAAATGTAATAATTGCTGAATGAATTGTCAACTCTTGTTTTAACAGTAATCTTGGTCAGGTCGTATGTGCCGTCCAAGGTTAAATCCAAGACGCGATTATGGTCATACATGCCCTCATAGCTGTTTGGTTGACTGGGGACAGACTCTCAGACCGTGCTAGAGTTCCCGTCAAGAACTGCTTCAGGGCTGGTGTTATTACCAGATTTAGCGCTGATATTGGTGACGCCGACGGTAACTTCTGGACTGCTGGTTGGCTCAGCTGCTCAATCCATTACTATCGTCGGCTGACTGCTAGCATTGTCAGTCTGATTCGTCGGTTGAGCGGCTTCTTCTGCTTGCTCCGAAACCTTTGTAAGACTTGAAGCAGGTGTGTTCTCGATAGGCTGGACGACCTCCTTGACGACAGGTGCCATTTCTGGTTTAAGCTCTTCTGTCTCTGCCGCAGCGACCTGCGTACTGGTTAGGAAACTTAATCCGATAATGGCAGAGCAAACACCGACGGAAAATTTCCTAATGCTATAGCGGTTCTGTTTGTCAGATAAAAATATGGCTAACTCCTTTTGGTTGCGTTTTCAATATATTTATAGTATAGCTCAACGACTACAGAAAATCAACACTTATTAAGTAAAATTTAGTAAAAAGATGTTAAATTTACCATTGTTAGTTCAGTGTGAGTTAGCTATAAGTGACCTGTGGTTCTAACTGTCATAGATGCTTGGTTGAGTAGCAAACTTTTTGATGAAAATATAAAAAAACTCCCAGAAACTGAGAGTTTAGATGTCTTAGCCATCTTATTTTCCAGCAGGTGCCATAGCATTTTGAATATTATATTTGCGTTTGAGGTAATAGCGTGCGCCAAAACCGATAGCAGCAAGAACGAGCAAAACAGGCAGAGGAAGGGTAATGTTGATGCTATCTGGCAATAGTGCTGTCGCCGAGCTGATGGTAATCCAAAGTGCCATCGAGGTAACTAAAATCAACAGACTCTTGAACATCGGCGGACGTTGGCTACGGTCGAGCCCCATGTAACGGTAGATGAAGTGGTAGTTGAGGTACATCGCAACCCCACCCAGCATCGCAAGAACCAGCAGAGACACTAGTTTGGTCGGCAGAGCTTCCTTGCTAAACAGCGTAGTCGCCGCATTCAAAAGAGCGATAACGGCAATCAAAAGTAAGGTCATGTCAAGCCACATGAGATAAGGATTGGTATTTTTTTCAGCGATGGCTGACTGGCTTATTTCCGGCTGACTAAAGCCAACTGCCCAAACCGTCGGAGCCCCCAGCAGATGACGAGCGGTCTCGCCTGTCTGTTGCGCCTCAATAATCGTTGGCAAAATGTCTTCCAGAATCGCTTTAATCTCATCGTCTGACTTACCATCTTTAATCAATTGCTTAGTAGCGATGTGGATAAATTCCTGATTTTTCTTAGTGAGTTGTTCGAGTTGTGACATGATTGTCCTTTCTAGTTTGGGATAAGTTAGGGAGTGGTCAATGGCAGAGCTGAGCTATTCTGATTTATAGAGCTACTGTTAGAAGCCTTGGCACAGAACATGTTTTTTTAGAACCATTTATTTTTGATAAAGTAGACAACAACGCTGAGGCTAAAGCCAAGCGAAATCAAGACAACAATCGTGAAAGCTTGTGGATACTGACTAAAGGGCATACCAGCTTCGCCGACGTTCATGCCGTAAGCTGAGAAAATCACCGTAGGGATATCTAAGGCAATCGTCATCAGCGCTAAGGTTTTCATAATGGTGTTCTGATTGTTGGAGATAATGGCTGCAGACGTCTCTGTCAGAGCTGATAAGACCGTCCCATAGATATCCGCCATCTCCAAGGCCTGCTGGGTCTCAATCAGGGTATCCTCTAGCAAATCTTCGTCTTCGGGGTACTTTTTCAGGCTACTACTATGAGACGATAGCTTTTTAACCACGCGCTCATTGAGTTTCAGGGAAGCCTTCAGGTAAACGACAGACTTTTCCAGCTCCATCATATCGATGACTTGCTCATTTCGGGTGGCACGTTCCAGATGGGCACTAATTCGGTCTGTTTGGCGGTCAATGCTGCGCAACGCTGTCAGAAAGAGCTCAGCATTGCGATAAAGCAGTTGAAAGACGAAACGCGTTTTCATAAAGGTGTAAAAATTCTTCACTCGCTTTTTGAGGAAATTATCAAAGAGAGATAAGTGCTCAAGACAAGTGGTAATAATAGCCTCCTTTGTAACAATGATGCCCAAAGGAATGGTGGCATAGTAATTTTTGTGATTACGCTCTTCCTGGGTCGGAACGTCAACGATAATCAAGGTATAGTTATCCTCGATAGCAACACGTGACGTTTCTTCCACATCGAGCGGTGCACGTAAGTCAGTGATGTCGATATTAAATTGCTCGGCTAATTTGACAGACTCTTCTTGTGAGGGGTTGACTAAATTAATCCAAGAGCCCGGCTGGAAAGTTTCAATTTCGTCAAACTGTCCAACGGATGATAAGAATATCTGTTTCATGATAGCCCTCCTTGATTAATGGTCATACCTTTCTATTATACACTAATTATGAAACTTTTGGGACGAAGTTGTTCTAAAAAATTTGGTATAATGGAAAGATAATGAAGAAAGACTGATAACTAACTATGCAAGATAAACTCATCGTTCGTGGGGCGCGTGCCCACAATTTGAAAGATATCACGGTGGAGATTCCTCGTGACAAACTGGTCGTGGTGACTGGTCTCTCCGGGTCTGGCAAGTCCAGTCTGGCCTTTGATACCATCTATGCCGAAGGGCAACGCCGTTATGTGGAGAGCCTGTCCGCCTACGCCAGGCAGTTTTTGGGCAACATGGAAAAGCCTGATGTGGATAGCATCGAGGGGCTCAGCCCTGCCATTTCCATCGACCAAAAAACCACCAGTAAGAACCCACGCTCAACCGTAGGGACAGCGACGGAAATCAACGATTACCTGCGCCTGCTCTACGCGCGGGTCGGCAAGCCCTACTGCGTCAATGGGCACGGTGAGATTGCGGCCAGTTCAGTAGAGCAAATCGTGGATAAGGTTCTAGAGCTGCCCGAACGGACACGGATGCAGATTCTAGCGCCTGTCGTTCGGCGCAAGAAAGGCCAGCACAAACCCTTATTTGAAAAGATTGCCAAGGATGGCTATGTACGGGTGCGGGTCAATGGCGAGGTTTACGATGTGACTGAAGTGCCTGAACTGTCCAAGAGCAAGCTCCATCACATCGAGGTTGTGGTCGACCGTCTGGTCAATAAGGACAGCATTCGGTCGAGACTCTTTGATTCGATCGAGGCGGCCTTGCGACTGGCAGATGGTTACGTCATCATCGACACCATGGACGGCAACGAATTGCTCTTTTCTGAGCACTATGCCTGCCCTGTCTGCGAATTTACCGTGCCTGAGCTGGAGCCGCGACTCTTCTCTTTCAACGCACCGTTTGGTTCTTGTCCGACCTGCGATGGTCTGGGCATACGGCTTGAGGTCGATTTGGACTTGGTTATTCCTGACCCTAGCCTGACCCTGCATGAGGGGGCGCTTGCACCTTGGAACCCGATTTCTTCTACTTACTACCCTCAAATGCTGGAGCAGGCCATGGGTCAGTTGGGGGTTGATATGGACAAGCCTTGGGCTGACCTGTCTGACACTGATAAGGAGTTGGTGCTCTACGGCTCTGGGGAGCAGGAGTTCCATTTCCACTACGAAAACGAGTTTGGCGGTATTCGTGACATCGACCTACCTTTTGAGGGCGTTGCGGTCAACATCAACCGCCGCTACCACGAGAGCACCAGTGACTATACTCGAAATGTCATGCGTTCCTATATGAACGAGCTAACCTGTGCGACCTGCCACGGCTACCGCCTCAATAGCCAAGCTCTGTCTGTTCGGGTCGGTGGTGAACAGGGAATCCATCTAGGGCAGTTGTCCGACCTGTCCATCGAAAAGCACCTGGCGGTTCTCAACGAGCTGGAACTAGGCGACAACGATGCCATCATTGCTAGACCCATCATCAAGGAAATCCATGATCGCCTGACCTTCCTCAACAACGTCGGGCTCAACTACCTAACCCTGTCTCGCTCCGCAGGCACCCTATCAGGAGGCGAGAGTCAGCGAATTCGCCTAGCGACCCAAATAGGCTCCAACCTATCTGGCGTCCTCTATGTGCTGGATGAGCCTTCTATCGGTCTCCATCAGCGGGACAACGACCGCCTGATTGACAGCTTGAAAAAGATGCGTGACCTAGGCAATACCCTGATTGTCGTGGAACACGACGAGGATACCATGATGGCGGCAGACTGGCTCATTGATGTGGGACCTGGTGCTGGTCAGTTTGGTGGCGAAATTGTCGCCTCTGGCACACCCAAACAAGTCGCCAAGGATAAACAGTCCATCACAGGCGCCTACTTGTCTGGTAAGAAGAACATTCCTGTCCCAACTGAACGACGAGCAGGCAACGGTCGCTTTATTGAGGTCATTGGCGCTACTGAGAACAATCTCAAAAACGTCTCTGCCAAGTTCCCGCTGGGCAAATTCATCGCCGTGACTGGGGTCTCAGGCTCTGGCAAATCAACCCTGATCAACAGTATCCTCAAAAAAGCCATTGCTCAAAAACTTTACAAAAACAGTGACAAACCTGGCAAGCACAAAGCAATCACTGGTATCGAGTACATCGAGCGGTTGATTGACATCGACCAGAGCCCTATTGGGCGGACACCGCGGTCAAACCCTGCGACCTATACCGGGGTCTTCGATGATATTCGTGACCTCTTTGCCCAGACCAACGAAGCCAAAATCCGTGGCTACAAAAAAGGGCGTTTCTCCTTTAATGTCAAAGGGGGACGTTGTGAGGCCTGCTCAGGCGATGGGATTATCAAGATTGAGATGCATTTCCTGCCAGACGTTTATGTGCCCTGCGAGGTCTGCCACGGTCGCCGCTACAATAGTGAGACGCTAGAAGTCCGTTACAAGGACAAGAACATCGCTGAAATTCTTGACATGACGGTCAACGATGCCTTGGAGTTCTTTGCGGCTATTCCCAAAATCGCTCGGAAAATCCAAACCATCAAGGATGTCGGTCTGGGCTATGTCACTCTAGGACAGCCAGCCACTACCCTATCAGGCGGTGAAGCCCAGCGGATGAAACTAGCCAGCGAGCTCCACAAGCGCTCCACAGGCAAGTCCTTCTATATTTTGGACGAGCCGACCACAGGCCTCCACACCGACGACATCGCTCGCCTCCTCAATGTCTTGGAACGCTTCGTCGACGATGGCAATACAGTACTGGTTATCGAGCATAATCTAGATGTCATCAAAACCGCTGACCATATCATCGACCTCGGGCCAGAAGGGGGGGACGGCGGTGGGCAAATCATTGCCACTGGCACACCAGAAGCCGTTGCAGCGGTGGAAGCTAGCTACACAGGCCAGTATTTAAAGGCGAAGCTCTAGTGAAGCTCCTATTACTGGATTAGGTTAATTTGCCTCTCCGCTACAAGCCAGGTAACAGCGCATGGACCTACTATCTTGAAATCCCTTGACCAAGCAACCGACCTTTGGCTGGGGCAAGGTTAAGGTCTATGGTTTGCTAGACGGCATCGAGCTACCCGAACGCTTCTTAGCTCCAAGAAAAGAGAATTTCCCTATCATCTCCATCAACAAGACCTTGCGTGAGGCGCTTCAAAAGACAGATGGTGATATGATTACCGTTACACTTTAGTATGATGGAAGATTAGAAGTCTACACAATCTGTCAGTCATTAAGTGAACTGATAACTACTGAAAAAATTGTGACAACAAAATCATAACCACTCGTCTAAAGAATGGTTATGGTTTTTATTATCTACTGAACATCCCCGTTCTCAATGTGGCAACGCGACACACTTCCAAATAATCAATCATCCTGCTGAAGACGTTTTATGTTATAATAGTCCCATGATAAGCTTACATGACAAGCTGGCTGTGCTCCCAGGCATCGGGCCTAAGTCAGCGGAAAAATTTGCCCAGCTGGGTCTAGTCACTATCGAGGATCTACTGGTTCACTACCCCTTTCGCTACGAGGATTTCAGCAGTCGTCAGGTCCTGGACTTGCTCGACGGCGAAAAGGCTGTGGTAGCAGGCGAGGTCGCCACACCTGCTCATGTTCAGTATTATGGGTTTAAGAAAAATAGGCTGAGCTTCAAACTGCGTCAGGGTGAGGTGGTTGTTGGGGTCAGCTTTTTTAACCAGCCTTACTTGCAGGAAAAGATTCAGGTTGGGCAGCAGGTCGCTATCTTTGGGAAATGGGATACCGCTAAAGGGCACTTGACAGGCATGAAGGTACTGGCACAGTTAAATGAGGACCTGCAACCAGTCTATCACACGACCCAAGGCGTCACCCAAACTAATCTGGTCAAGGCCATCACAGCTGCCATTGATTTGGGGTATCTGACGCTCTTACAAGAAAACCTCCCCCAGTACTTACTAGATAAATATCGCCTGCTCAGTCGACAAGAGGCCTGTTATGCCATGCATTTTCCAACTGATCTGGCCCATTATAAGCAGGCGTTACGACGGGTCAAGTTCGAGGAACTCCTCTATTTTCAGCTGGACTTGCAAGTTTTGAAGCATGAGAACAAACAGGAAACCAGTGGCCTAGCCTTGACCTACGATAAAAAGCGGTTGGACAAACAGGTGGCAGCTCTGCCATTTGCCCTAACCCCAGCCCAAGAAAAGAGCTTAACAGAAATTTTGGCGGATATGGCGTCAGGCAGGCACATGAACCGCCTCTTGCAGGGGGATGTGGGGAGCGGTAAGACCGTGGTGGCAGCGCTAGCCATGTATGCCGCGCTGACGGCCGGCTACCAGTCAGCGCTGATGGTGCCGACAGAGATTTTGGCGGAACAACATGTGGCAAGTCTGCGCCAGCTCTTGCCAGATGTCTCAATCGCTCTCTTGACCTCGGGAATGAAGGCTGCTGCTAAGCGTGCGACCCTAGCTGCCATTGCTGACGGAAGTGTCGATATGGTCGTTGGCACCCACGCTCTGATTCAAGAGGGCGTGACCTACCGCAAGCTGGGACTGGTCATTACCGACGAGCAGCATCGCTTTGGGGTTAAGCAACGGCGGATTTTTCGTGAAAAGGGGGATAATCCCGATGTCCTCATGATGACGGCAACGCCCATTCCAAGGACGTTAGCCATCACAGCCTTTGGGGACATGGATGTGTCCATCATCGACCAGTTGCCTGCTGGACGCAAACCCATCATCACCCGCTGGGTCAAACACAGCCAGTTGGAACAGGTCTTGGCGTGGCTCAAGGATGAACTGTTAAAGGGGGCTCAGGCCTATGTGATTTCTCCTTTGATTGAGGAGAGTGAGAGCTTGGATTTGAAGAATGCCATCGCTCTCCACGAGGAACTATCTGCCTATTTTGCGGATGTGACCGCGGTCGGGCTACTCCACGGTCGCCTGAAAAATGAAGAAAAAGATGCCATCATGCAGGACTTCAAATCTCAGAAGACATCGCTGTTAGTATCGACAACGGTCATCGAGGTTGGGGTCAATGTTCCTAATGCCACGGTCATGCTGATTATGGATGCGGACCGTTTCGGACTCAGCCAGCTTCATCAGCTCCGCGGTCGAGTTGGTCGTGGAAATAAGCAGTCTTATGCCATTTTAGTTGCCAATCCAAAGACTGATTCAGGCAAGGAACGCATGACCATTATGACCGAGACCACAGACGGCTTTGTTCTAGCAGAGGCCGACCTCAAGATGCGAGGGTCTGGTGAGATTTTTGGCACCCGTCAATCAGGTCTTCCTGAGTTTAAGGTAGCGGATTTGGTTGAGGATTACCCCATCTTAGAAGAAGCCAGAAAGGTAGCCAGTCAGATAGTATCTAACCCAGACTGGAAAACTCAACCAGAAAATGCTGTGCTCCTCCCTTATCTCAATAAAAAAGAGCATTTTGATTGATGGGAGAAAGACCTATCCTCTACCTCAGAAGAAGGCAGAGAAAAAATGATGACCTTGATTAACATCGGGTGATCATTTTTTTATTGACAAATGGTGCTGGTGCTTAAATGGTTAGTGGCTCTTTTTCTGCTTGATCGAGGGAGAAATTGGTATGATGTTTTGTAAAATAAATCTTTTTTCACACAAAAAAACATCTTATGTATTTCAAGAAAAAGCGATAATTTTAAATAAAAAACACAAAAACACTTGACAATTCATCAGATGAATGATAGAATGACCTTGTAAAAACGTTTCCACCATTTTATTTCAATAAAAGGAGGCTCGTCATGGGTCAACAAACTGTCGATAGAAGCGAGAACGTCGCTTACAACCGTGCTAAGTTGTGGCAAATCATTCTTTTTGCTGCTAACAATACCTCAACCAATATCTATCTGGTTGCCTTTAGTTTTGTTACTTATTTCTCTACTGGGATTTTAGGTTTGGCTGCTATTTTTGTCAGCCAACTCATGGGTTATATCCGTATTTTTGATGGGATTATCGACCCATCAATTGGGGTCTTAATTGATAAGACCGATACCAAATTTGGGAAATACCGTCCGATTTTGATTTTGGGTAATCTTATCACAGCCTTGTCTTTTATCTTTCTCTTCAATATCGATCACTTTGGCAAAGCTTTGACCATGCCACTCTTTATTGTAGCCCTGATTATTCATAAAATAGGCTACTCCATGCAACAAACTATTACCAAGGCAGGTCAGACAGCTTTGACCAATGACCCTAAACAGCGCCCGATTTTCAACATCGCAGACGGTGTCATGTCAGCTATTCTCTTCTCTGGCAGCCAGATTGTTGTGTCTGGGTACTTGATGAAGAAGCATGGGGGCTTTACCGATTCTTTCTTCAATGAACTCATGTGGGGTGTCATCATCATTTCGGCTATCCTAGGAGCTCTGGCTGTTGTCGGTATCTGGGAGAAGGATAATAAGAAATACTTTGGCCTCGGAGAAGAGAAAACTCAAAAGACCGAAATGAAAGATTATATCAAGGTCATCAAGGGCAACAAGCCCCTGCAGGTACTCTCCATCTCTGCTGCTTTAATTAAATTTAGCGCTCAGCTTTTTGGAGATGCGGTAGTGACCGTGATGCTTTTTGGGATTCTCTTTGGTGATTATGCCTTATCTGGTGTGATTTCAGGCTTGATGGTCATTCCAAACGTTTTAGTTACAACCTTTGCCGCTAGCGTTGCTCGTAAGAAAGGGTTGCGTCGAGCTTACATCATGTGTTTACAAGTTGGGATTGCTGCCCTTGCGGGTGTGGCTGGTTTACTCTTTGTAGCTGAACCTGGTAGTTTAAACCTTACTAGCTGGGGTGGGGTTAGTTTAGCCTTTGTTGTTCTCTACGCGCTTGGACGTTACTTTGCCTCAGCGCCGTCAGGTTTGGTATTGACCATGGGCGCTGATATTTCTGACTATGAAACCTCCGTCTCTGGGCGTTATGTGTCAGGGATGATTGGGACCATCTTCTCTTTCACAGATTCTATTGCATCATCCTTTGCTCCGATGGTGGTGGGCTGGGTGCTAGCTGCGGTTGGTTTTGCCAAAGAATACCCAACTGCTGAAACAGCTTTAACCTCTGATTTGAAATTAGCGACCATTGCACTCTTTGCTATCATTCCGATAGCAGTCTTGCTGGTGTCCCTCTTCTTGATGAAATTTTACAAACTTGACAATGAAGAAATGGCACGTGTCCAAGAGAAAATCCACGCCATGAAAGCAGCTAAAGATAATGAACGGGTACAAGACATTGCTAAAAACGTCCCATTATCTGATATGGACTATGTCGACCTATCACAGTACCCAGTAGACGAACCTTAAGGTTTCCTTACTAAAGCGGATTGGTTGTTGCCCATCCGTTTTAGTGCAATAAAAAGCAACTAGAAAGGACAACTATGAATGTTATTGGTTTAGGTGAGGTATTGTGGCGGATTTCGCCACCTGAGCACCTCATGTTCTCACAGACAACCCAATTACAGAGCCAGTTTGGAGGGGCAGAGCTCAATGTTCTGGGAGGGCTAGCTTCCCTTGGTTATAAGACTGAGTTCATCACTGTTTTACCTTATAATAGTGTTGGTCAAGCCTGCCAAAAATTTATCCAGAAACACGGCATTGGTTGTCGGTATCTGCTACATCAAGAGGGTCGTCTAGGACTGTATTTTTACGAACGTGGTTTTGGTGTTAGAAGGAGCCGTATTACCTATGATCGTTCAGGTTCTGCGTTTTCGCAGTCTAATTTTGAGCAGTATGACTGGGAGACAATTTTCAAGGAAGTTGATTGGTTCCATGTCTCAGGCATTACAGCAGCACTTAGTCCAACTTGTTATGACCTAACCTTAAAAGCGATGAAAACGGCTAAAAACCTTGGGATAGGGATTAGTTTTGACCTTAATTACCGTGAGCAGTTGTGGCCTTCTTTTGAAGAAGCTAGACAAGGTCTGACGCCCCTTGTTGAGTTAGCTGATATTTGTATCGGCTTGGAGCCAATCAGTTTACCAGATCAAGCTGGTCACGATGTCAAAGACAATCTTGGCCTGACGCGTCCTTATCAGGATTTGGACCTTGTAGCTAGAGTTGCTAATCAGTTGGTAGAACGTTACCAACTCAAAGCACTCGCTTTTACACAGAGGGAATTAATCAATAATTGCTACCACCTAAAAGGTTTTCTTTACCAAAATGGTCAACTCTTACAAACCCCGCTTGAAGAGACTGTTGCAATCGATCGTGTCGGGACTGGCGATGCCTTCACGACAGGTATTATTTTTGGTCACCTAGATGGTCGCAAGGAACAGTATTTGCTTGACACAGCTATGGCTAGTTTCCTTTACAAACATAGCGTTGAAGGAGATATTAATCTCCTTGGTCGACAAGAACTTGAGGGACTGCTCAGCCATCCCCAACAAGAAATCATAAGATAGGAGAAAATTATATGTTATACCCACTCTTGACCCCAACCCGTAGACTATTTGACCTCAATGGGCTTTGGCACTTTAAGCAGGGGGCTTACGCGCCGTCTGCTCAATCGCGACTGGCGGATGAGGTGGTTAGCGAGCTTATGGTCGTACCGTCCTCTTTCAATGATGTCTTGGTCGACAAGGACAAACGGCTCTTTATCGGAGACAACTGGTATGAGCGCGAGATGGCGTTGCCACCTTTGGCTGACCATGAGGAAGTGGTCTTGCGCTTTGGATCGGTGACCCATCAGGCCAAGGTCTACCTCAATGGGCAACTGGTAGCTGAGCACAAAGGCGGTTTTACTCCTTTTGAAGTGGTGGTGGCTCCTCAGTTTTTGACCGCTTCTCCCCTCAAAATCACGGTTTGTGCCAATAATATTTTGGACTACACCACACTTCCTGTGGGCAACTACATCGAGAAAGCTCTGCCTGATGGTGGCATTAAACAGGTGGTTAAGGAAAACTTTGATTTCTTTAACTACGCAGGGATTCACCGACCTGTCAAGCTCTACACTCGACCAAAACAGCATATTGAGGATATTACTGTCAACTATGTTTTGTCAGAAGATTTATCAGAGGCTCGTATCCGTGTGGCAGTGGCCCAAAGCAGTCAGTTAGAAGCGCGTGTTAGCCTACTTGACGAGCAAGGACGGCTGGTGGCGCAGGGACAAGCTGACCAAAAGTTAACACTGTCTCCAGTGCAACTCTGGCAACCGCTTGATGCTTACCTCTACACCTGCCGTGTGGAGCTACTGGATGGGGCAACCGTCGTCGATTGCTACGATGAGCCTTTTGGTCTCCGTAAGGTTGAGGTTAAGGATGCCCAGTTTCTCATCAATAACCACCCCTTTTATTTCAAGGGCTTTGGTAAACATGAGGATACCTATATCAACGGTCGGGGGCTCAATGAAGCTGCTAACCTGATGGACTTGAATTTGCTCAAATCCATCGGTGCCAATTCCTTCCGCACCTCTCATTACCCTTATTCTGAGGAGATGATGCGCTTGGCGGATCGTATGGGAATCGTGGTTATCGATGAAGTGCCTGCGGTTGGGCTCTTCCAGAATTTTACCGCAGCCTTGGATTTGTTAGGCGATAAGGAAACATCTGATAACACCTGGTCAGTCATGAAGACCAAGGAGGCGCATGAAGCGGTCATTCGTGAACTGGTCCAGCGGGATAAGAACCATGCCTGTGTGGTCATGTGGGTGGTTGCTAATGAGCCGTCCTCTCATGAAGCAGGGGCGCGTGAATACTTTGCACCGCTTATCCAGCTCTACCGTGACTTAGACCCTCAAAAACGCCCAGTAACTCTGGTCAATATCATGATGGCTCTGCCAGATAAGGATTTGGTCACGGATTTGCTGGACGTTATCTGCCTCAACCGCTACTATGGCTGGTACAAGGACCATGCTGAATTAGAAGATGCCAAGATAAACCTGAAAGAGGAGTTAGAGCACTGGCATCGCCTTTACCCAGACAAGCCAATCATGTTTACCGAGTACGGTGCAGATACCCTACCTGGCTACCACTCACTCTGGGATATTCCGTATACGGAGGAGTACCAGTGTGACTACTACGCTGCTAACCATGAGGTCTTTGACAGCCTACCTTACTTTGTCGGAGAGCAGGTCTGGAACTTTGCTGATTTTGAGACCAATGTCAGTCTCATTCGCATCAAGGGCAACCACAAGGGTCTCTTTAGTCGTAACCGTGACCCTAAACAAGTGGTGCGCTTGTTTAAGGAACGTTGGGCGGCAATCCCTAATTTTGGCTATAAATCATAAAGCGTTAGGCACCTGCACGTTGATGTAGGTGTCTTTCACTATGTGCGGTCAAATGGAGAGGGCAACAAATCAGTAAATGATATAGCTTACTGTAAATTGGAGAGAAATTTTACTCGTATAAGTTGACAGAACGGGTGGGCTTGCTATAATAAAGAGAAGAGGAGGACACATGAAGAAAAGTCATCAACCCTTGGCAGACCAGGCAGCTCAACGGCTGGAAGCCTATATCAAAGAACAGCAATTTGAACCAGGCACGCGCCTGCCCAATGAATACGATTTGGGCGCCTTGTTGCAGGTTGGTCGCAGTACCATTCGTGAGGCCGTTCGTCGGCTGGCTGCCCGCAATATTTTAGAAGTCAGACAGGGATCGGGTACCTATATCAGCAGCAAGAAAGGAGTGGCTGACGATCCGCTTGGATTTGCCTTTATCAAAGATACAGCTAAATTAACCCACGACTTATTTGAAATCCGTTTGCTCTTAGAGCCTCGTGTGGCTGCTAAGGCCGCGCTCAACGCGACGGAAGAGGATTGTCAGGAGCTGGAAGACTTGATTGCAGCCATTGAAGCCTCTTATGATAACCAAACGACCGACCATGTCCAGCTAGACGTGGCCTTACATCGTCGTCTGGCTAAAATGAGTGGCAATCTGGCCTTGGATAGTCTTTTACCGGTTATCCATCAGTCCATCACCCTGATTAACCATAATTTTGCTACAAAAGAGTTACAAGATGATAGCCGTCTGGCCCACCGAAAAATTCTTGAAGCGGTCAAGAGCAAGGACAGCATCCAAGCTCATGATGCTATGCTACGGCATATCCTAGCTGTCAGCGCTGGTTTTGAATAGCGAGTTTCTGAAACAAAACTTTTCTCAGTTCAAAAAACAGAGGTTCATACTTCTTAATGCAGAAAGCAATGGTAGCAAATCCGTTGCTTTTTTGAGATAGTCAGGGGAACTCTTGTCCCATCCCTTCTCTCGAATCATCATATGAATTTAACTTTTTTGCTCCTGTTTCAAATAAAAATAAGTTTTTTCCTTGACAAATCATCTGATGAATGATAGGATAAAATTAGGTAAACGTTTTTATAATCAGATAATCGAAAGGAGTTAACATGCTAGAACGGCTAAAAACCAACTATGCTTTTGCAGTGATTCGCGGGAAATCATCAGATGATGCTTTGGAGATTTCTCGCCATGCCATCGCAGGAGGGATTAAAAATATCGAAATCACCTACACCACACCAGAGGCCAGTCGGGTCATTGCGACCCTGCTTGACGAGTATGCAGGTGACGAGACCGTGGTCATCGGGGCTGGGACGGTCATGACAGATGATCTGGCGCGTGAGGCGTTGGTGGCAGGAGCAAAGTTTCTGGTCAGTCCACATTTTTCCGCCAGTATCCAGCGCCTTGCCCAGGAGGCTGGTAGGCTCTATTTCCCAGGTTGTGCGACAGCCACAGAGATTGTGGCAGCGATGGAGGTCGGTTGTGAAATCATCAAGCTATTTCCTGGCGGCAGTTTAGGGCCTGCTTTTATCAAGGATATTCACGGACCGCTACCACAGGTAGAGCTTATGCCATCGGGCGGGGTGTCAATTGACAATGTCGCCAGCTGGAAGGCAGCCGGTGCTTGTGCGGTTGGTGTTGGCTCTGCCTTGAGTGCCAAGGTGGAGACTGAGGGCTACGCCAGTGTGACAACTTTTGCCCAAGCCTTTATGGCAGCAGTGGAGGGATAAGATGACTTTTAATGATATGGACTTTATGTTGACGACGGCAAGCGCCAAACACCTGTACAGCTTTGCCAAGGACATGTCAATCTACGATTTCCATTGCCACCTGGATCCGCAGGCGATTTTTGAGGATAAGCCCTACCACAACATCGTTGACCTCTGGTTGGCTGGTGACCATTACAAGTGGCGTCTCATGCGGGCAAATGGCATAGCGGAGGACTTGATCACTGGTGAAGCCCCAAAATCGGAGAAATTCCGAGCATGGATTGAAACCGTCAGCAGGGCTTTCGGGAACCCGCTCTACCATTGGAGCCATCTGGAGTTGAAAACCGTTTTTGGGATTAATGAGGTCATCAAGTCTGAGAACTGGAAGAGCCTATATGACCGACTGAACAACATCCTAGCAGGTGGCGCCATCAGCCCTCGGTCGCTCCTACGCTTAGCCAAAGTCAAGTTTGTTGGCACAACTGACCATCCCTTAGATGACCTCGTCTGGCATGAGAAAATTGCAGCAGATGAGACCATTGATATGGTGGTAGCGCCGACCTTCCGTCCAGATGAGGTTTTTGTGGCTCATGCCAATTTTGCCAACTTTATTGACCGTCTGGCGATCAAAACAGGCCGTACTATCACAGGTTTTGCAGATGTAGTCGCTGCAATGGAAGACCGAATCGCCTACTTTGTGGCGCATGGTTGTCAGGCGTCAGACATTAGCTTTGGGGCAGTGCAGTACCTGGCGACTGAACCAGAACAGTTGGACGAGATTTTGACCAAGGCGCTAGCTGGTCAACCCCTGACAGAAGAAGACAAGGCCTACTGGCAATCAGGCATCTATCTGGCACTCTGCAAACTCTATCACCAGTACGGTTTAGTGACCCAAGTTCATTTTGGAGCTGTTCGTAACAGCCATAGCCGTCTCTCTGGTCAGCTGGGACCTGATAGCGGATTTGATTCTATGGGTGACCAGATTGATCTGTCCGATCCCTCAACCGCTTCCTCGATGCCCTAGCTAGCAGCGACCAGCTACCTAAAATGGTCTGGTACACTCTTAATCCGAGTTACAATGTACTTTTGGCCAATACGCTGGCCAATTTCCAAGCTAATTCGGCTGGTCAGCGTAGTCAGTTACAGTTTGGAGCAGGTTGGTGGTTCAATGACACCAAGACTGGCATGATAGATCAGATGACCCATTATGCAGAGCAGGGTCTCTTGGCCAACTTTATTGGGATGTTAACTGATTCACGGAGCTTCATGTCCTTCCAGCGGCATGATTATTTCCGCCGTATCCTCTGCAGTTTTATCGGTGACTGGGTTGAGGCAGAAGAAATCCCAAATGATGATGACCTGCTCAAGCCTTTTATCGAAGGGATTTGCTACCATAACGCTCAGCTATTTTTCAACAATTAACCCCTAAGGAGACAAGTCATGAAAATGTCCTTTCGTTGGTACGGGAAAAAGGATCCCGTTACCCTAGAAGAAATTAAAGCAATCCCTGGGATGCAAGGGATTGTCACAGCTGTTTATGATGTGCCTGTTGGTCAAGCCTGGCCTCTGGAGAATATTCTAGAGTTGAAAAGACAGGTGGAGGCTGCTGGCCTTGAGATTACCGTGATTGAGTCCATCCCGGTCCATGAAGACATCAAACAGGGCAAGCCCAACCGTGATGAGTTGATTGAAAACTACAAGACCTCAATTAAAAACGTTGGAGCAGCAGGAATTCCAGTGGTCTGCTACAACTTTATGCCCGTTTTTGACTGGACGCGATCAGACCTTCATCACCCACTACCAGACGGCACCACCTCGTTAGCCTTTCTCAAGGCTGACTTAGCAGGGGTTGACCCTGTGGCAGATGACCTTAACCTGCCAGGTTGGGACTCGTCCTATTCTAAGGAGGAGATGAAGGCCATCATTGAGAATTATCGTGAAAACATTAGTGAAGAAGACCTCTGGGAGAACTTGGAATACTTCATCATGGCCATCATGCCAACGGCTGAGGCGGCTGGTGTCAAAATGGCCATTCATCCTGATGATCCTCCATATGGTATCTTTGGTTTGCCACGCATCATCACAGGTCTCAAGTCTGTGGAGCGTTTCCTCGACCTCTACGATTCGCCAAACAATGGCATCACCATGTGTGTCGGCTCTTACGCGTCTGACCCAGCTAACGATGTGCTAGCCATCCACGAATACGCCCTCAAACGCAATCGGATTAACTTTATGCACACCCGTAACGTGACCGCGGGCGATTGGGGCTTCCAAGAGACCGCTCACCTGTCCTCGGCTGGTGACATTGACATGAACGCGGTCATCAAGCTCTTGGTTGATTACAACTGGCAAGGGGCGCTACGTCCTGACCATGGGCGTCGCATCTGGGGTGACCAGACCAAGACCCCTGGTTACGGCCTCTACGATCGTGCCTTGGGAGCGGCTTATTTCAATGGTCTCTACGAGGCCAACATGCGAGCGGCTGGAAAAACCCCTGATTTTGGCATCAAGACCAAAACAGTCAGAGATAACTAGAAAGGAAAAAATTAATATGACAAAGGTGATTTCGTTTCAGGATAAGGTTGTGGTGATTACAGGTGCAGGGGGTGTGCTCTGCGGTTCGATGGCTAAGGCCTTTGCCGAGGCAGGAGCTAAGGTTGCTCTGTTGGACCTCAACCAAGAGGCTGCCCAAGTTTTTGAGGATGCTATTGTGGCTGATGGCGGTGTGGCCAAGGCTTACAAGGCCAATGTCCTTGAAAAAGACAGTTTAGAAGAGGTGCGTGAGGCAGTGTTGGCAGACCTTGGCCCTTGCGACATCCTCATCAATGGAGCCGGAGGTAATAATCCACGCGCCACAACGGACAACGAGTTTCATGAGTCGGATCTCCCTGAGGGAACCAAGTCCTTCTTTGACCTTGCCAAGGCTGGGATTGAATTTGTCTTCAACCTCAACTATCTGGGGACACTCTTACCAACACAGGTCTTTGCCCAAGACATGATCGGTCGAACAGGTGCTAACATCATCAATATCTCCAGCATGAACGCCTACACTCCTCTGACCAAAATCCCTGCCTACTCAGGTGCTAAAGCAGCAATTTCAAACTTTACCCAGTGGCTGGCAGTGCATTTTTCAAAAGTCGGTATCCGCTGTAATGCCATCGCTCCAGGTTTCTTGGTGACCAACCAAAACCGTGGCTTGCTCTTCAACGAAGATGGCACGCCATCTGCCCGTGCAGAGAAAATCTTGCGCAACACACCTATGGGGCGCTTTGGTGAAGCTGAAGAGTTAATCGGTGGCATCTTCTTCCTGGCTGATGAGAACCTATCTAGCTTTGTCAACGGCGTTGTCTTGCCGATTGATGGTGGCTTCTCTGCCTATTCAGGTGTGTAATAGTTATAAGACTGGTATAAGATCACAGGTTAGCTGGAGTAGCCCCTACCCTTCTGTCAATCTAGCAGGGTGGGATTGACCAGCTAACCTTAATCCCTATAAGAAAGGATGACAGGCATCGTGCACTTACATTTACAAACAGACGGCTTACAACCCCTTCATGAGACCAATCCCCTCTTAGTTTCTTACAATATTGAGTTTGCTGAGGTGACGGGTGGGACCTTTTGGAAGGCCTATTCGCCAGAGGAAATCGCAGGGACTAAGGACTTCTATGTAGAACCGACAGGCGAAGGCATTACAGCCATGTACAAGGATTTGATGCAGTATTATGATCCGATTGACCTGTCCAATGAGAAGCTCCGCTATTTGGCCAAAGAACTGGGCGAAGCCTGGATTCGGGTGTCGGGAACTTGGGCGACCAAGACCTATTATGATTTTGATGGCAGAGCTGGTGGTCAAGTGCCTGATGGCTATCTCAACCTCCTGACTAAGGAGCAGTGGATCGGTGTCTTGGACTTTGTCAAGGCGGTTGGGGGACACCTCATGGTGTCTTTGGCCAACTGTCCTGGGCTGCATTCGGCGGAGGAGCCCTGGAATCCCGAGCAAGCTGAGCAGCTCTTTGCCCTCAGTCAACGCTATGGAGTGCCGATTGAAGCGGTAGAATTTACTAATGAGCCGAACATGATGGAAGAGACGGGTTTTCCAAAAGGCTATACCGCAGCCCATTATCGTAGGGACCATGACCTTTTCTTTGCCTGGTTAGGTGAGCATTACCCAGACTGTCTCAGGGTGGGGCCAAGTACTACAGGCGGGGATAACATCGTCTTTGGTAAGCCTGATACGACAGGTACGGGTGGTGTTGAGCAACTGGTCGGTGAGGTGGCCAACTGTGAGGATCTCTTGGAAGGGATCAAAGAAGGCTTGGACGTCTTTTCTTACCACTACTACAATGGGGTGTCCGAACGTCTAGCGCCAGTCCTGCCAAGTGGTCATTGGTCAGCTGAGGAGGCCTTGTCAGAGGAGTATCTGGCGGTGTCTGGGAATTTCTGTCAGACCTACTTGCCGCTGCGAGACCGCTTTGTGCCTGGAGCGGAGATGTGGGTGACGGAGTCGGGGGATGCTGGCGGCGGTGGCAATACCTGGGCATCGACTTATCTGGATGTCCCACGGACCCTCAATGAATTGGGAACCTTTGCTAGTTTGACCAAGGGGGTTATTTTCCACAATACCTTGGCGGCTTCTGATTATGGTTTCTTAGAACGGGTGGTCTTTACCCCACGGCCAAATTACTTTGCTGTGCTCCTTTGGAACCGCCTGATGGGGCAGCAGGTCTTTGCCAGTGGTGAACCTATTCGAGAGGGGGCCCATGTCTTTGTCCATTCTCGTCAAGATGGCAAGGGAGGTTATGCTTATCTGGTCATCAACAATTCAGAGACGAGCGCAACACGGGTAACCCTGCCAACATCGGCGGACCTTTACCTGCTCGCCCCTACTGAAGGCAAGCGTCGTTCGGCTGTCATGACCTTGAACGGTCAGAGCTTGCAGTTGACCAGTGCTGGCCTGGCACTTTACCAGACCTCCCAGCTGTTAGACAGGCTGCTGGGGACTTGGACTTGCCTCCTGCCAGCTCTGCCTTTATTTTGCTGGATGCAGACTAGGCTAATCATGTGAACAAGGAGGATACTGTGACAACACGAGCAACCTATCTTTTCTGTGTGGATTCAGATGGCTGTGCCATGGATACTATGACTTACAAGCACGAGCTTTTCTTTGGTCCGCTGATCACGAAACATTTTCCGATTGCAGACCCAGATGCTTTTCAAACAGACTGGGAGAAACTCAATCTCTATTCCCGTACCCGTGGGGTCAACCGCTTTACGGGTCTGGTCATGTCCTTGCAAGCGGCTGGAGTGACAGGTATTGATCGCTTGGTGGATTGGGCTAAGACGACTGATTCGCTGTCCAACGCCTCCTTAGAGGCGGCAATTGCTGAGCAGGACAGCCAGGATTTGCAGGCAGCCTTGGATTGGTCTAATGATGTTAACACCCACATCAAAGCCTATGAGGGTGAGGCGTTAGCCTTTCCGAATGCCAGAGAAGGACTAAAAAAACTCAGTCAGTTAGGCGAGGTCTATGTGGTTAGCTCTGCCAATCGCGAAGCGGTCGAAGAAGAATGGAGCGACCAAGGGCTTCTGGAGTTTGTGACGGACCTCTACTGCCAAGACCGCGGCAAAAAAGAAGATGTCCTCGCTCAGCTCCTGACCAGGGTGGAGAAACCAGACCATTTGCTGATGATTGGAGACTCCCCAGGCGATTGTCAGGCGGCCGAGCAAAATGGTGTGGCTTTCTATCCGATTATCGTCGGGGATGAGGCCCAGTCTTGGTCAGACTTGTTAGAGCATGAAGCGGATAACGTTATCGCAGGTTGTTATGATGAAGCAAGCTATAAGAGCCGCTTCTGGGAGAATTTAGATTAAGGAGAATTTATGACACATCTTGTTGATTTAACCAAAACGCCTTACAACTTGGATGAGGCGGCCATTGCTTGGGTGGAAGAGACCATCGCTGGCATGACCTTAGATGAAAAAATCGGTCAACTCTTTGTCAATATGGGAGCCAGCCGTAGCGAGGACTACCTGACAGAAGTCTTGGATACTTATAAGATTGCTGCAGTTCGCTACAATAAGGGAACAGCCGCAGAAGTCTGGGAGCAAAATTACATTTTGCAAACCAAGTCTAAGATTCCGCTCCTCATCGCTGCCAATACAGAAGCTGGTGGTGATGGGGCCGTGACAGACGGGACAAAGGTCGGTGACGAAATCAAAATCGCAGCGACCAACGACCCTCGCTATGCTTATGACATGGGCAAAATTGCTGGGATTGAGGCCTCAGCTGTCGGCTGCAATGCCTCCTTTGCCCCAATCATGGATTTGACCCTAAACTGGCGCAATCCCATCATTGCTAACCGTACCTGGGGGGCTGATGTGGATCAGACCATCGAGCTCTCCAGGGTCTACATGACAGGGATTATGGAACAGGGCATTCTGCCCTTTGCCAAGCATTTCCCAGGGGACGGGATTGATGAGCGTGACCATCACCTCTCCTATGCAGCCAACCCCATGACCAAGTCTGAGTGGATGGAGAGTTTTGGACGGATTTATAAGGAAATGACTGACGCAGGGTTACCAGGGGTGATGGCTGGTCACATTCACCTGCCAAATGTTGAAAAAGAACTGCACCCAGAGCGTGAGCTGGATGACATGTTGCCTGCTTCTCTCAATAAGACGCTGTTGGATGAGCTCCTGCGCGGCGAATTGGGTTATAACGGTGCAATCGTGACCGATGCCTCTCACATGATTGGGATGACAGCATCCATGCCCCGTCGAGAGCTTTTGCCGACGGCTATCGAGGCAGGGTGTGACCTTTTCCTCTTCTTCAATGACCCTGATGAAGACATCGCTTGGATGAAAGAGGGGTATGAGAAGGGGATTCTGACAGACGAACGCCTGCATGATGCCCTGCGTCGGACGCTGGGACTCAAGGCCAAACTGGGCCTTCATACCTTCGAAGGACGCCGTGAAGACATCCTGTTGCCAAAAGAGGAGGCTCTGTCTCGCATTCATACGGCAGAAGCGCAAGCCATTTCAGATGAGGTAGCAGACAAGGCCATTACCCTCGTTAAGGCCAAGCAACAAGGGATCTTCCCTGTGACGCCAGAGCGCTACAAGCGAATTCTAATTGTCAATGTTGAGGGCTACAAGGGTGGCTTTGGAGCTATGATTAACGCTGGGAAAAAGCGAGCATCTGACAAGGTCAAAGAACTCTTAGAGGCCAGAGGGCACGAGGTTGCCATCTGGGAGTCCACCGAAGAGCGAATCATAAAACTGCCTCCTGAGGAGCGCGGAGCAGCCATTGCCAATGTCTATGCTCAGAAACAACCGATTGCCAATCTGACCGACCACTATGACCTCATCATTAACTTGGTCGATGTCAACTCAGGAGGTACAACCCAGCGCATCATCTGGCCAGCAGCCAAGGGGACGCCAGACCAACCTTTTTATGTGCACGAAGTGCCAACCATCGTCATCTCTGTTCAGCATGCCTTTGCCCTAGCAGATATGCCACAGGTCGGTACTTACATCAATACCTACGACAGTATGGACAACACCATGACAGCCCTAGTAGCGAAATTGGCTGGTGAGTCAGAATTCACAGGCATGTCACCTGTTGATGCTTTCTGTGGCTTGCTTGACACCCAGATTTGGCGGAATCCGAAGAGCTGACGAACCATTAACGAAACTAGCGAGGCATATGCCGAGAGTACAAACACCAGCTAGACCGAATCAGATTTCTGAAGTGAATCATAGAACTCTAGACGATACCGTCTAGCCAACATTATTCTCGCCCACAAAATAAAAAAATAAGGCAGATATAAAGCCCTTGCTAGGAGTATCATCTTAGCAAGGGCTTTATCGTTATTGAGTTAGTAGGTGTAGTAGTCGAAGAATAACATCAGCTGTATTCATCGTACTCTCTAATCAGAGATTAGTCAACTGGTGTCCTCTACATCAAGAACATTAAGAGCAAGAAATCCTATGAGAGTAGAAAACCTAAGACTTTTCTACTCTCATAGAGAAAAAAGAGTTTTTTTACTTATACGCATCAAGTAACCGAGATAAGACAAATTGAAGCACCCGAGTGCTAACTTGTCTCTTAAACGTTTTACTTTCAAACACTTCCCCCAGTTAGGAGAGTAATCGGCAAGATATACTCACGATTAGTTTGTTGCTTATCAATTTTTTTCATGAGGACATCAACCAAAAGCTCTGCTATTTCCCGCAGGGGTTGCTTAATGGTCGTCAACTCGGGATGATAGGTCTCGATAAAGTGTGTGCCATCATAGCCGATGATTTTCAGTTGCTCAGGGATCTGTAAGCCCAGCTGGCGAGCAGTGCTCATGGTCAAAAGTGCTGTCAGATCATCAGAAACAAAGACCCCATCCGGCTGGTGTTGTGTCAAGCAAGATTTGATTTCCATGGTTTTACGAATGGGAGAAAAGTCTGTCGGGATATTGACGACAGGAGCTTGAGGCAAAATAGACTGAAAACCTTGACGTCGTAGGCCTGTTGGTGAGTCCGAATTATCATTACCAGCAATCATCATGATGCGTTGACAGCCAGAGCGGTGCAAGGTCATAGCAGCCGTAATCCCGCCAGCAAAGTTATCCGATGAAATCACCGTAATATCAGGAGCTAGGTTACGGTCGAATGAAACGATAGGAGCTTCCACTCGCTGGTAGTCGTCAATTCCCAAATTATGGCTAGATGAGATAATACCGTCGACTTGGTTGGCTGCCAGCATCTCTAGATACTCTCGTTCCTTGTCAGGGTCATTTTGGCTGTTGCAGATGATGACCTTGTAGCCTTTTTTGAAGAGTTCAATCTCAAGGTATTCAATCAGTTCGGCGTAAAAAACGTTGGAAATCTTTGGGAAAATCAGACCGATGAGCTTGGCTGATTTGCCCTGCAAGCTCCGCGCCAGATTGTTAGGCTTGTAGCCCAGTTCTTTCATGGCTTCCTGAACCTTTTGAATCGTCTTCTCAGACAGGTAGCCTTTTTTATTGATGACCCGAGAGACGGTGGTCGGACTGACCCCAGCCAGTTCCGCCACGTCGGTAAGTTTTGCAACCATTATTTCGCTAATTCAAAGTAGCTACCAGTTACCTGCCCAGACAAAAGCGCAATGCCGGTCTGCTCAGCCGTTGGAAAGACCCGACTGGTAAAGACTTTTTCTCCTTTATTGATAAAAATTTCCACGATGGACTTGTCCACAAAGACATTGAGCGTCACTGCACCAGCAGCCACTTGGCAGCTCCTCGTTGTGCCAAAGTCAGTCGCAAAGGGGACCCCCACCTGACTGCGATCCAGTTCTATGATACCATTTTCCGTGTCCACTGTCAGGCGCAAACCATTCCCCTCACGATCAGCAAAGAGCAGGAGCTCGCTCACTTGCCCAGGAGCGCAGCTAAGCTCCAGCTCGTAGCTGTTTTGGGTCAATGGCAGAGCAGAGAAAACCTGTTCGCTTCGTCTCAGGCTAGTGATGGCTGGAACAGGGTACTGGTAGAGCTTGCCGTCTTTGATGGATAGTTCCTTAACCAAACTCATGGCACCCTGATAGCCATAGTCGTCAGTTGGGTAGTCCACATCAGGCAGACCAATCCAGCTGACAATCAGCGCCCGCCCGTCAGGCGTGTTAAACCCTTGAGTGGCATAGCACTCAAAGCCCTCATCAAGGTTGATGATAGTGCTTGGATTGGTCAGACGGGCTGCTTCAGCATCAAAAGTTTGACCGATGACATAGGTGTTAGGGTAGATGTTTTGGTAGTCCAGCTCTGCCTTGTCCAGACCTTGCGGGCTGTAGAGGAGAACAGGCTGTCCATCAACAAAGACCAGATTAGGGCATTCAATCATGTACTCACTCCCTCTTCCACCGAAGTCTAGGTTACCCACTTCAGACCATTTGGTCACGTCACGATCTTCAGCCTTGTAGAGCTTGATAAAGCCTTGTTTATCATGGTTTTGAGCGCCGACGATGGCATAAAATTCATTCTCGTATTCAAAAATCTGTGGATCACGAAAATGCTCAGTCGCATCACTAGCTGGCGCAATCAGCACCTCGGCGATTTTCTCGATTTGTCCCGTCTGATCCATCCAAGCGCCGACCTGCAAGGGTGTCCGCACCCAATTCTCATCGCGGACATTGCCCGTATAGAAGATAAAGAGTTTCCCATCTATCTCATAGGCTGAACCTGAATAAGCACCGTGGCTGTCCAGTGGCGTGTCTGGGTAGATGACTGTGCCGGTCTCCGTGAAGCGAACCAAATCTTCGCTCTCCGTATGCACCCAGGACTTGAGCCCATGAGCAGGACCGTAGGGCCAGCTCTGGTAAAAGAGGGTAAACTTCCCATTAAAGTAAGAAAAACCGTTGGGGTCATTGAGCATTCCTGATGTGGGCTCGATATGGTAACCTGCTCGCCATGGAGAACTGGCTGTCTTGTCTTGAATATCAGTCAGTTCTTTTTCTGTCCAATCCTCGTAGCGCTTATAGCGTATCTCTGTCGGTAAATTCATGTTCAAACCTTTCTAGTCAGTTATCGTCACTATATATAGTAAACGTTTGCGACTGAAAAATCAAGGATTTTTAGTAAAAATAAAAAATTTCTGCAAAACGCTTGACATATTTTAGAAAGGTGATAAAATAAAAGGGTAACGAAAACCAAAAACGTTTTCAGAACGAAAAAATTTTAAGGAGACATCTTGCAATGGATAACAAACAAATTGCAAAAGAAGTGATCGAGGCTCTGGGTGGTCGCGAGAACATCAAGAGCGTTGCCCACTGTGCAACTCGTCTGCGTGTCATGGTCGTTGATGAAGCGAAAATTGACAAAGAAAAAGCAGAAAACATCGACAAGGTTAAAGGCGCTTTCTTTAACTCAGGTCAGTACCAGCTGATTTTCGGTACAGGTACTGTTAACAAAATTTACGATGAAGTCGTTGGCCTTGGCTTGCCAACCGCAACAACTGGTGAGCAAAAAGCGGAAGCTGCTGCGCAAGGCAACTGGTTCCAACGTGCTATCCGTACCTTTGGTGACGTCTTTGTCCCAATCATTCCAGCTATCGTAGCGACTGGTTTGTTCATGGGTCTGCGTGGACTCTTGGCTGCCTTGAACATGCCACTTGAAGGCGATCTCTTGGTTTACTCACAAATCTTAACAGACACGGCCTTCATCATCTTGCCAGCTCTCGTTGTTTGGTCAACTTTCCGTGTATTTGGTGGCAACCAAACCATCGGTCTCGTTCTTGGTTCAATGTTGATTGCTGGTCAACTCCCTAACGCTTGGTCGGTTGCTTCAGGCGGTGATGTGGAAGCCATGAAATTCTTCGGCTTCATCCCAGTTGTTGGTTTGCAAGGTTCTGTTTTGCCAGCCTTCGTGATTGGTGTGGTCGGTGCTAAGTTTGAAAAAGCTGTCCGCAAGGTTGTCCCAGAAGTCCTTGACCTCTTGGTAACGCCATTCATCACCCTTCTTGTGATGTCTATCCTGGGCTTGTTTGTCATCGGTCCAGTCTTCCACGTGGTAGAAGAATACATCTTGGCTGCGACTAAGGCTCTGCTTGCTTTGCCATTTGGTCTTGGCGGTCTGATTATCGGTGGTACGCAACAAATCATCGTGGTCTCAGGTGTACACCACATCTTCAACTTGCTTGAAATCCAACTCTTGGCTGACTCTGGCCTCAACCCATTCAACGCTATCATCACAGCAGCTATGACGGCTCAAGGTGCGGCAACTGTTGCGGTTGGTGTGAAAACAAAAGACGCGAAACTGAAAGCTCTTGCTTTCCCAGCAGCTCTTGCAGCCTTCTTGGGTATTACTGAGCCTGCTATCTTCGGTGTTAACTTGCGTTACCGTAAACCATTCTTCTTGTCACTCGGTGCAGGTGCGCTAGGTGGTATGTTGGCTTCTATCCTTGGTTTGGCTGGTACAGGTTCAGGTGTCACCATCATCCCTGGTACTACCCTCTACCTGGGTAATGGTCAGTTGTTCCAATACCTCCTTATGGTAGCTGTTTCATTTGCACTTGGATTTGCCTTCACTTACTTCTTTGGTTTTGAAGATGAGGCTGCTGTAAAAAAGCCTAGTCCTTCAGTTGCACCAGTACAAGCACCCGCAGCTGAAGTGACCTCTAAAGATGAGGTGCTTGTTAGCCCACTTGCTGGGCAAGCGGTAGCTCTTGCAACCGTTAATGACCCAGTCTTTTCTAGCGGTGCTATGGGGCAAGGAATTGCCATCAAACCTAGTGCTAATACCGTTTACGCTCCAGCTGATGGAACGGTTTCTGTGGCCTTTGAAACTGGGCATGCCTACGGTATCCAGTCTGACAAGGGTGCTGATATCCTGATTCACATCGGTATCGATACCGTGTCAATGGCTGGTGATGGTTTTGAGCCTAAGGTTAAAGCAGGTCAAACCATTAAGGCTGGTGATGTCATCGCTACCTTTGATTCTGCGAAAATTGCAGCGGCAGGTCTTGATGACACAACCATGATTATCATCACAAACACAGATGCCTATGCCCAAGTGACCCCACTTGCAGACGGTACAGTGACTGTTGGTCAAGACTTGATTGCCTTGAGCAACTAATATTCCCAAGGCTAGGCATTGTCCTAGCCTTGCTTGTTAGACTAGAGACTGTTTTAGAACAAGTAAACAGCACCGTCAACGCTCTGATAGTCAGATCAGAGATGGCGCCAATACTTGTCCTAAAGTGAGCGTCTCTGTTCTGACAAGAACATATTCTTCAGAGATAGAAAGGAAGACGATGACAACAAAACTTTACGGTAGTCTGGAAGCTGGTGGCACCAAGTTTATCTGTGCTGTCGGCAACAGCGATTTTGACGTGGTGGCTAAAACCCAGTTCCCAACGACCACTCCTGATGAGACCATTGCCCAAGTGATTGCCTTTTTTGAACAATTTGAGGCATTAGAGGCTATTGCGGTGGGGTCTTTTGGTCCTATTGATATTGATGAAAACTCACCGACCTACGGTTACGTGACAACAACTCCAAAATCACATTGGTCTAATGCCGATATGATTGGTCCTATGAAAAAGGCTCTTAATGTGCCGATTTACTTTACGACGGATGTTAACTCGTCTGCTTATGGCGAAGTTATTTCCCGCGATGGCGTCGAAAACTTGGTCTACTACACGATCGGCACAGGCATTGGCGCTGGGGCTTACATGAATGGACAGTTCATCGGTGGTATTGGGCATACCGAGATGGGACACACCTATATGGCTATCCATCCAGAGGAATGCGAATTTGAAGGGATTTGCCCATTTCACAAAAACTGCCTCGAAGGGTTGGCAGCCGGTCCATCTCTTGAGGCCAGAACCGGTATCCGTGGGGAACACATCCCACTAAATAGTGATGTTTGGGATAAACAAGCCTATTACATTGCCCAAGCTGCCATTCAGGCAACCATGATGTTCCGCCCAGAGGTTATCGTCTTCGGTGGTGGCGTCATGGCTCAAGACCACATGCTCAAACGCGTGCGGGATTACTTTAGCCAGCTCCTCAACGGCTACCTGCCAGTACCTGCGGTTGAGGATTATATCGTGACCCCGATTGTGCCAGAAAACGGCTCTGCAATCATCGGAAACTTCGCCTTGGCGATGAACATTGCTCCCGAAGCCGAGGGCGCCATCTAAGATCCAAAAACAGATTCGATCTATGGTCGGTCTGTTTTTCTTTTGGAAGATTGCAGAGCGACCTAATGAGTAGACAAGTCTAATTTAGAGTAACATCTGGTACCGGGTCGTCGCTCTGCTATTGCCCAAAAGGGTCAGACTTTCCAAATGCCTCAAAATATGCTACAATCAAGAAAATCATTCAAGGAGTTATTATGCCACAACCATTATTTTTTAAGTCCGTCTTGCAGGAAAAAATTTGGGGCGGTCATCGCTTACGCGATGTATTTGGCTATACCTTGCCAAATGATAAGATTGGCGAATATTGGGCAATTTCCGCTCATCCCAATGGTGTATCAGTTGTCTCAAACGGTGCCTTAGCTGGACAAGCGCTGGACACCCTTTATGCCGAGCGCCCCGATCTTTTTGGTTACCCAAAAAGCCCAGTCTTTCCCCTCTTAACTAAAATTTTAGATGCCAATGACTGGTTAAGTGTTCAGGTTCATCCTAACGATGCCTATGGTCTGGCACATGAAGGTGAGCTTGGCAAAACAGAGTGCTGGTATGTGATCGCAGCAGACGAAGGTGCAGAGATTATCTACGGACATGAAGCGACCAGCCGTGAGGAATTAGCTGAACGTATCGAGGCAGGCGATTGGGATAAGCTGCTGACACATGTCCCTGTCAAAGCTGGAGATTTTTTTGATGTGCCAGCAGGAACCATTCATGCGATTGGGAAAGGGATTATGATTCTGGAGACCCAGCAGTCAAGCGATACCACCTATCGGGTCTACGATTTCGACCGACGTGATGATGCAGGTCATTTACGCGAACTTCACTTGTCCAAGTCGATTGACGTGGCAACGATTGGAAAGCCCCTCAACACGACACCAGCTCGCTTGGAGCTTGAGCACCTCACGACAACGGTTTTTGTCAGCAACAGCTTTTTTACCGTTTACAAGTGGGACATTACAGGTGAAGTCAAGATGACTCAAACAGCGCCTTACCTCCTTATCAGTGTTTTAGACGGTGATGGTCAGTTAAAAATTGAGGACACGATTTATCAACTGACAAAAGGAGACCATTTCATTTTGCCAAATGATGTGACGGCTTGGGCATTTGACGGAGATATGACACTGATCGCCAGCCATGTCAATGAGAAAGAGGACTAAAAATGCTTCGAAAATTAGTTGTGATTCATCTCTGTTTTCTGGCTTTGGCAGCAAGTATGCTCTACATTAACTTTACAGGTCCCAACCTGACGTGGAACATGGGCTTGTCACTCATCGCTCTGAACTGTTCGGCAGTTGCTACCAGTACAAGCAAGTGGTATGTTCGCCTGCCCTTTCTGCTCGCTTGGTTCTTCTTCTTTCCAAATACCTTTTATATGCTGACGGATATTGTTCACATGCACTTTACCTCAACCGTGCTTTGGGAGCGCTCTAGCATGATTCTCTTTATGCTCTATGTGCCTAGTATCTTGCTGGGAGTCTTCTCAGGGGTACTAAGTGTACGCTATGCCTTTGAGAGCTTAAAAATTCGGCAACCTTATCTGAGGTGGGGTTTGATTGTCATTTTGTCTAGTGTGTCCAGCTTTGCCATTCATATCGGACGTTACGCTAGGCTCAATTCTTGGGATATTTTGACCCGTCCTAAACTGGTCATCGATGAAATGCTAGCAGTTGTCAGCCGTGAAGCTCTGCCATTTATCATCGGATTTACCTTTATCCAAATTATGGTGCTAATTTTCATGGAAGACGACAGGTAAAAAGCGAACGATACACAAAAAATAACAAAAAAACCTTGAAAAAGGTTTTTTCTTGCGTTATAATAAAAACTCCCTTTTAGGAAAATATGCGATTTTAAGGAGTTCTGTTGAACATGGATAAGTTTTTCAAGCTCAAAGAGCATGGAACGAATACAACAACTGAAATCATGGCAGGGATTACAACATTTTTTGCTATGTCTTATATTTTGTTCGTCAACCCTAGTGTCTTGAGTGCCGCTGGTATGCCATCTCAAGCGGTCTTTTTGGCGACAATTATTGCCTCTGCGGTATCTACCTTGATTATGGGACTCTTTGCCAATGTGCCTTACGCTTTGGCTCCAGGGATGGGTCTAAACGCCTTTTTCACCTATACGGTCGTCTTTGGGCTTAGCTTTACCTGGCAAGAAGCCTTGGCAATGGTCTTTATCTGTGGCTTGTTTAATGTTTTTATCACAGTAACCAAGGTTCGTAAGAGTATCATTAAATCAATTCCGCTAGGTCTTCAACATGCCATCGGCGGTGGTATCGGTGTCTTTATCGCCTATCTTGGATTCAAAAACGCTAATCTGATTACTTTCTTGACCTCAGGGAGCGATATTATCACGGTTAATGGCGTTGCACCTGCTGAAGCAACTGCCGCAACCTTTGAAAATGGTGTCTATTCAGTTCTAGCTGGTGGAGGGGTTGTGCCTTCTATTACGACTTTCACTGAACCCAGTGTTTTATTGGCAGTCTTCGGTTTGATGCTGACAGCTATCCTTGTCGTCAAAAATGTCCGCGGAGCGATTTTAATCGGTATCGTGGCAACTACCCTCTTGGGTATTCCTTTTGGTGTCGTTGATTTGTCAGCCATCAATCTAGCGGAAAATAGCCTTGCGGATGCTTTTGCTGAACTTGGCACAACAACCTTTGCAGCCTTTGACGGTATGGGCTCACTCTTCAGTGACCCAGCTAAGCTCCCAACGGTTCTCATGACGATTTTTGCCTTTAGTCTGTCAGATACCTTTGACACCTTGGGAACCTTTATCGGAACTGGTCGCAAGACAGGTATCTTCTCTGAAGAGGATGAACGTGCCCTTGAAACCAGTTCGGGGTTCAACTCTAAGATGGATAAAGCCCTCTTTGCAGATGCCATCGGAACCTCTATCGGTGCGATTTTCGGCACATCAAACACAACAACTTATGTCGAGTCTGCTGCAGGTATTGCGGCTGGTGGTCGAACAGGCTTGACAGCGATGATGACAGCTGCTTTGTTTGTTCTATCAACTTTACTGGCTCCTGTTGCAGGTCTTGTCCCAGCTGCAGCAACCGCACCTGCCTTGATCATCGTTGGGGTCATGATGGTGTCGTCCTTCCTTGATGTCGAATGGAATAACTTTGAGGAAGCTCTTCCAGCCTTCTTTGCAGCTGTTTTCATGGCCATGAGTTTCAGCATTTCTTATGGGATTGCAGCAGCCTTTATCCTTCACTGCCTAGTCAAGATTGTCACCGGCAAAGCCAAAGATGTTCACCCAATCCTGTGGGGTGCAACTGCCCTCTTTATCCTGAACTTTATCATCTTGACCAAGTTGTAAGTGACTCTTCCACACAGTTAATTAGAGATACGAAAAAGCCCAAATCGGGCTTTTTTCATCTCTTAAGCCTAACATCTGAGAAATAAAACGCCAGATTTCTTTTACACTCAGTTTATAGAAGACTCTCTTTACTCACGCCTATCATTTGTCAGTATTTTCTCATTCAGAACCGACTGTGCCAATCCTAGTCCCACTCCAGAAATTAAGTCTTTAATTAAGAGTTCACATTAACCAACATCACTTATCCTTTATCGAGACACTACTATAAAATCTTCGAGAAACTGGTGAACTGACGTCTTAAACTAATCTGTAAATCCGTTTTCCATCTCCGTTTGTGTACAACTGAATAAGCCATTACAAAACAATAAACGCATTAAGACAAAACTAAAAGGACTTAGTCCTGTGCAATACAGAACCAAATCCTTTCAATAATATTTCTTGTCCAACTTTTGGAGTGCAGTTCACGTTCGTCCCAACCTCGCTTTGTAGTTCTATAATCTTCCAAACAAGATTGGAGCTTTGAGCTATTCAACACTGAACAAGTACGGATAAACAGGTTGGTCTCCCTGATGGATCTCAACTTCTATATCCTCATACTTTTCTTCCAGATAAGTTGCCAAATCTTCTGCCACCTCTTGGTCGCCTTCTTCACCGATGTAGATCATTGCAATTTCGCTATCCTCATCAATCATCTGATCAAAGGTCGCACGCAGTGCTTCTTCCATGTCTGGTGTGGATACCAGAATCTTACCATCAACCATACCCAGAATATCATTTTCATGAATATCCAAGCCATCAATTGTTGTATCGCGTACTGCCAAAGTGACGCTACCGCTAGTCACAGTTGATAAGCTATCCGTCATTGCAGCCTGATTTGTTTCCAAGCTAGCTTCTGGGTTAAAGGCCAACAGACTGGTGAAGCCTTGTGAAACAGTTCGAGTTTCAACAACAACTGCTGGGATGTCAACAACATCTGCCGCTGATTGGGCGGCCATAAAAATATTTTTGTTGTTTGGTAGGATAATCACCTGTTTTGCGTTGACTGCTTCTATAGCTTTGACAATATCCTCTGTCGATGGGTTCATGGTTTGACCACCTGAGATAATATAGTCTACACCTTGTGAAGTGAAAATATCTGCCAAACCCTGACCTGCAACTACTGCGATAATACCATAGTCTTTCTTCGGTGCAGCTGGAGCGGTTGACTTTTGTAATTCAGCAGAATGCTGCTCACGCATGTTGTCAACTTTAACTTTAACCAACATACCGTATTTGAGACCTTCTTGCATAACGAGACCTGGGTCTTCTGTGTGCACATGAACTTTGACAATTTCATCATCATTGATAACAAGAAGCGAATCGCCCAGTGTGCTCAAGTAGCCCTGAAACTCCTCGTAGTTAAACTCTTTAACGTAAGTCGGTCCTTGTCCCAGAGCGACCATAATCTCTGTACAGTAACCAAAGTTGATGTCCTCAGTTGCAACGTGACCAGCTACAGATTTATGATGCTCGGCATTAATCATGCTTCCCATATTAGCTGGGGTCGGTTTGAAGTCCTCTGAGGCGACATAGTCACCTGTAAGAGCAGCTAGGAAACCTTCATAGATGTAAACGAGACCTTGACCGCCTGAGTCAACGACGCCAACTTCTTTGAGCACTGGCAAGAGGTCTGGTGTTTTAGCCAGAGCACGCTTAGCACCTTCAACGGTTGCACGCATCACTTCGACAGCATCATCTGTTTGCTCTGCTTTCTTTAGAGCCGCTGTAGCAGCACCTCTTGAAACCGTTAAAATCGTTCCCTCAACAGGCTTCATCACAGCCTTATAAGCAACCTCAACACCATTCTGAAAGGCGTGTGCCAAATCCTTACCATCAAGCTCGGTCTTATCTTTGATTGATTGTGCAAAGCCACGGAAAAGCTGGGAGGTAATCACCCCAGAGTTTCCACGTGCACCCATGAGGAGGCCTTTGGATAAAATTTGTCCAACTTGTCCAACCGTTGAGGCTGGTTTGTCTGCAACTTCTTTAGCACCATTATCCATGGTCATTCCCATGTTTGTCCCTGTGTCACCATCTGGAACTGGAAAGACGTTTAAGGAGTTGACATACTCCACCTGGTTACCCAAGCGAGTACTAGCTGCTTGCACCATATCTTGCAATACACTTGTTGTAATCTTAGTCACTTAGTTATCTCCTGCTACCTTAATGTTTTGAACATAGATGTTAACAGCGTTGACCTTAATGCCCAGCTGATTTTCCAACGCAAATTGCACCCGTTCCTGAATGTTTTTTGCTACCTCGCTGATTTTAACGCCATAGCTAAGAACGGTATAGACATCTACACTTATGCCTTCTTCAATGGATTTTACCACAACACCTTTGGCGTAATTTTCACGGCGCAAAAGTGCTTGTACATTATCCTTCAGAGCAGCACGACTAGCCATGCCAACCACCCCAAAAATCTCTGTGGTTGCTCCGCCAACAACCGTCGCAATCACATCATCTGACAGTTCAATTTGACCGTCTTTGGTATTGATTTTTACAGTCATCACCATTACCTTTTTCTATCATATTTTGCTATAAGCAAGTCGCATACTCATCTAAACGAAGTGACTCAACATTTTTTAGAAGAAATCACATCATTTTTAACAAGTAGCCAGCGAAACATCCAGCACTGCTAAATGTTCCTATCATCTCATTATAGCACAAGATGACTAAAATCACCAACCATAACTTTTTGATAGGCTAAGGTATCATTCGTAGTATCCTTGTTTTTTTTATACTCATACCAGAGGCGATAATGTTGGTTTTCCGTCAATAGAATAAATCCGTTTATCTTCTGGCACTTAATGCCAATAAAAAATCAACCATAAAGCCCTCACTAGGATTACACACCTAATGAGGGCTGGGCTTAGTTTTCGTATCTGCTGAGTGATGGCAACCCCAGCCTGGGTGTTTGTTCTAGCATCTCTATGGTTTCTTATTTTGACGTTGGCGTTTTTGATGTTTCCTCATGGCTAGCTGTTCTTGTCTAAAATCACTATTGCCGATAAAACGTAACGTTGTCATCAAAGGGGTGCGGTTTTGCCCTAAGATTCGTAAGTTCTCAACCAGCAACTCAACCCCTAATAAGACGCCAAACATGAGTAAAATCCCGCCAAATCGGCTGGAAACATTCAACAAGAGGGAGGCTATTGAAAACAGGAGGGTCAGTCCATAGACGACTAAGACTGCTCCACGATGGGTAAAGCCAAGCACTAACAAACGGTGATGTAGATGCATGCGGTCTGGCTCATAGAATTTTTTGCCCGACAACTGACGGCGAATAATCGCCAGCGCTGTATCAATAATCGGCACACCTAAAATCAAAACCGGTGACACGACAGCAACTGCTGTTGCATTCTTCAACCCCTGCAAGGACAGTACAGCAATCATGAAGCCGATAAACAGGGCACCTGTATCACCCAGATAAATGATGGCCGGGTGATAGTTGTAAGGAAAGAAACCAATAATGGCTGCAATCAGAATAAAGATGGTTAGGGTAAGGTACAAATCACTCTCAAAGAGGAAAAAGTTTGAGACCAAACCGAGCGTCGTTAAGGTAATCATTGACACCCCAGACACTAAGCCATCTAGACCATCTAAAAAGTTGATTGCATTTGTAATGCCAACAATCCAAAAAATGGTTAAAATGAAGGTCAGCCACGGCTCAAACTGCAATAGAGGACCACCAAAAGGAATTTTGAAGCTGTCAAAGCGAAAATCAGTTAAGTGATAAACCAGAATCGCAGCCACAACAATTCCTAACATTTTGTAAATCGCCTTAATTTCATAAATATCATCTATAAAACCTGTTATACCGATAACAAGACCGCCCAAGACAACAGGAAAAATGTAGTCAACATAGGAGGCAAAGCCCTCTTTGATGGGCAAAACCAAGGGCATCAAGAGCAGCGTTGACACCACAAAGGCAAAAATAATGGCTAATCCACCACTGCTTGGCATGGGTTTTTTATTGATACGTCTCGCATTAGGCTGATCAGTTGCACCTACACGCAGGGCTAGGAAACGGACGAGCGGCGTAGCGATTAAGGATAGGAGCAAGGTAGCGATAAGAACGAGGACATATTCTATAGAAAATGATACCATATGATTCTTAGCCCCTTATACTTGCTAACTCTGCGAGGACGTCGCCTTCCCTAAGCGATATTGCGTGCTCCCTCAAGTAAGCTCTAGTCTCAGAGGCTTCAGTCGCATGTTCTAACAATCTCGCATAAATCTGGTGTGGATAAGCTTCTGGCCGGTTTTTGACGTAAATCAATACCGTCAGGCGATACGTGCCTTGAAATTTATATAATTCAGCCGCTTCAACAGGATAGTCAACCATTTTCGCAAATGCGATAACATCTGACAGCTGTTCAAATGACAAGACATAGTGCGTAAAATCTGAAATAATTCCCAGCTCGTCAGCCTCTTCCATGTCTTGTTCCTCAGCTTGAGCTAATCGCTGCAGGGCTTCCGAGTCTCCATTTTCGGAAACTTTTTGCTCGATTTTCTTGAAAATTTCTTCAGGTGTCAGATGAGCTAAATCTTCAAAATTAGACAAATCGGCCATCGAGAAATCTGTCGCAACTTCAGACATGGTGACAAAAATATTCACCTTATCCGGCTTTGGTGTCACCCGAAAACTGAGCATGCCACTTTGCTTAAAGGCATCAGGCAAATCAACTTCTTCTAGCATGGCATAGAAAAATTCTTCCGTTCTTTCTTGCGGCATGATAAAATCAGTTAGTTCCAAGCCCCTATCTTCTAAATCTTTTATACTAATCGTAATTTTAAACGTTGTTTCACTGATTTGCTTTGCTTTCATTTTTCACCTCGCAATCACATCGTCCCTATAGTATACCATATTTTAAGCTAAAAGTCATTTTTAGGATGACAATGCTAAGTACGCATGCAATCCTGACCTCTTTTCGCTTTCTTTTTATTGCCAACATGGAGCTGAGCGATCCGTTCGACAGTTAGCGTCGCTCATGCTGGTCACTAACAAGTCCATATTACCAAGCCTAGTCTCTTTTATAACTGTTCATCAGCGACTTAGCAATTAACTCTGAGATGAGACATCTTGCTGTTGTCTCATTCGCATGCCACATCATATCCCCGCTCGTCCAGTATTCAAGATGTCACCACCATTTTTATGATTGTCAATTTTAGGGTATTTTTCAAAGAAAAACCATTTAATGCTTAAAACTGCTGGCAGAGCTAGAGATAAAACTACCGGGCTAACATCGTTATCATCACTCGCATAAGCTGTCACTACATCGGATAAAAATAGCTAGTTACCTGAAGTTCACTTTATATTTTTTGACTTAAATTCTTCCATCAAAAAACCACCGAACTCGAGTTTTCGGTGGTTTCATCTGTCTTATGCTACCGCTAGAACTTTGCGGCCTTTGCGACGACGAGCTGCTAAAACACGACGTCCATTTTTAGTAGACATACGGTTACGGAAACCGTGTTTACGTGCACGACGGATTTTACTTGGTTGAAAAGTACGTTTCACGATGAATACCTCCTCTAGAATTTTCGTATTCGTTTAGCCGGCTATTGTGATATCAGTTACTAAACATACCTAAATAGTCTACCGTAAAAATCTATTCTTGTCAAGAGAAGTTCTCTATTTTTCACGCCATAAGCCTGAAAAATTTCTTGGGCTATTTTTGTTCCTTGATGTTTTCGAATACTCAGATTCGTTATGTGCTTATAGCATTTAATATTGTTTCCTAATCATTCTGCTAAATAATTATTTCAGAAATAAACACTGTTAATACACCCCCACAGGGGTGATTACAAAGCTGAGTCCTATTACAGTTGGAGAGATTGCCTGCCGATAACTATAAAATTAAATGGTGTGAATTTGGTGTGAAAAGTGGTGTGAACTTTGCTAAAAAAACATTAAAAAACGCCTGATAGTGTGAACCAAAAGGCGTTTGAAACGTTGATATATCGCTGATATTAACGTTTTGAGAATTGTGAAGCTTTACGAGCTTTCTTAAGACCTGGTTTGGCTAATCCAATATCTAAACTAGCTCATATTCCTTTATTTAAGCTATTTGGGGTCTAAATTTTCTTACAAACTTTTAATGAATTTCAAATAGTTTTATCTAAATAGGGCAATTTTACCATAAAATTAAGATAATACGAGTCAGGTATATCAATAATTTGCCCTATTTCCTAAACTGATATGAGTAAATTCAAATACCATCTCTACTCTCAAAAGTAAGGATGGTATTTTAAGTTTTTATTGCGTGACTCCCTTCACACTAAAAAAGGTAAAAGATAAGTTAGTGTATTATTTTGTATTTTTCGCTCCACCATTATGACTATTTGGTCGAACAAACTTAATATTCTTATTATCCTTTATAAACGGTATAGCCACATGATTACCTACAACTTTTTCCATTTGTATAGCAATATCATCATCTGTATTTTGATCAGAGATAATAGGAAGTATAATCATACGTTCATAAAACTTATTCAGGTTTAGAGATAGGATATTTAACAATTCTTTAGCTTTCATTTTGGGTGAAGATTCCAAAGTTTTTTCTATTATATACTCAAGGTATTCAATTGACACACCTTTTTCAAAATATATTTTATTTGCCCAGTCACCGTCTATACTAGATTTTCCAACTTCAATAATATCACCGAAAGAACTAATACCAATAAATACAAAATTAATATTAGAACCATTCGAAGATTCTAACCCAGTTATGTCAGAAAGCTCTTTATTCGTAAAAGCCGTCTTAATATTTCCTCTTATTCCGTTAGGTCCAGTTTTTTCTACCTCATCCCATGCTTCTTTATAAATTGTACAGGAAAAAATTTTATTTTTATCAATATATTCCAATGAATCACTTTCCTTTAAACGTTCAATCAATGCTTCTGAAGTTTTCGCAGAACTCCATATTTGTTGTAATTTATTATCAGACATATATTCTACCACCTTTTAATTATTTTTATACTTTTTCCCAATCAGTATAGAAAAAAAAACAGTTAGATTACAAGCGCTTTTATGATATAATTATAGTAAAAATAATATCTACTTTCACTGTAAATATTAAAAGCCTAAAAATATCTTTTATTAAAACTTGAGAGGAGGAACTATGACTTCAATAACATTTTTAGATAAGCCAAATATCCTAGTTTTTAAAATCAAAGATGATAGCGTAGTAGCTTATAATACTCTTCTAGACTATTCAGAATCTGATTTTGTTTTTCCAGTTCTAGATAAATGGGTTGAGGGAGGTAATGATTTTGAATATATTTTTAGCAATGATGTTCTCGTGATTCCTGACCCTCGTTCTCTTCCAAATCATGAAGAATATAAAGCATACTTTAGTACAGATATGCTGTCAACTTCCACTAATGGTGAATGGTTCGCCTGTTTTGGAATCAGTCAAAAAAATGAAGGGGCAATAATTGCTGGAAATATTCAATTAGACCAGTTGCTTCATCTTAAAAAACATTTTACAATTAAGAATCATAAAAACCAATATCTCCAAATAAAATATCTATAAGATCTTGTTTAAGCACTTCATTCTAAATGAAATGCTATTTTTATATATTGAAAATTGCTTTTTTCATTACAACACATTATTTACTATAGAAAAAAGAAAAAAATTTTTTATTTTTTTAAAAAATAATTGAAATCTACTAAATTTGTGGTATAGTATATGTATAGTGGTGTTAACACATTTTTCAGGAGGATTCCTATGGAAAACAAAAAAATTATTAAATGGCTTAAGTACTGCGATAGTCAAAATATCAAACCGTGGTTATGGGATTTCAAGAATTGTTATTCTGATGATTTATCAACAAATAATCTTTGTAACATTCTAAAATACAAGTCTTATGAATTAAAAAAACCAACTGAATTTTGTGTTACAGGAAAAAGTGGTGAATATGCTGATTGCGATAAAGAAGCATTCTACTTATATCAAATGTTAGGTTGGCAAAATTCAGTAAAAGACATTATTAGAGGGGAAGCGATGAATTCCTTTATTACAACTTTTAACGAAGCTATAAAAGATAGTTCTGATTATGGCACTTTATCAAAAGTATTAGGAATAAAAGAAAAAGAACGCCATATTTCATATTCTACCCTCTATCAAAGTCAAAACTATTTAATGTTTGATAACATTCAAAATAATTTAGATGATTTCCAAAAGTTTGCAACCTTAACCCATACAATTGGAAATTTTACTGTCCTTCCCAGCTGGATGAACACAGGTCGATATTATTTTTCTAGGGACTATTGGGATATAACTTTACTGTCATTACAAGAATGGTTAAATATTTTGTCTCCTGACGCATGGACCAATTTTGTTGAAACATACTACTTACAACCTTACGTTAATACCGAATACAATGTAGAATTATTTTGGGAAGGTCACGATAAAAAAATCCTTCCAAAAAAAGAAAATTATCCAGTTTTTCTTAAAAAAGTCAATGAGCGGATCGAAGAACGTGGCAAGTATATGATTAAACAAATTTGTAATAAACTAAATAAAACAGATTTCAACTTCTATACAGATCTTGAAACAATGGATAGAATTAAATTCTCAAACGAACTTTAGAAAGGAAAATGTATGACTAGGGTATATAAGAGTGTCCGCCTTGCATACGAAGCAAAGGTATGGATAGATGAACTGATTCAAGAAAAAGAACGTAAAATTCAAGAACTAAATAAAGTGGATTTTCTAGAAAAACTTGAAAAAACACTTCTTACCAATCACTACAATGAATTGAATGGTCTTTCATTTAACATCATTCTGAAAGCCTCTATAGGAAGTGTCATAGAAGAATCCTATCGAAATACTAGACACTATCCAATTGACAAATGGCAAAAGCTACGCCAACAGATGGAAGCAGACGTAAAAAATGTTAATCCTAACTTAGAAACCACAGTTACCTCCCGTATTTATTTAGACGAGGATGTACTTGCTGGACTTGATGATTTTCGCTATAATCTGATGAAAGAAGACGGTGCTATTAGACTACCTCGGCTTAGCTATATTATCAAACTTGTTGTATATTCCTACTGGAAAGAACAACACTAATCTAAGCAGTTCAGCTGTTTAGATTTTTATCTCCCTAAAATGTATAGTTGTTGTACTACTCATATCGTTTCAAAAGAAAGAAATAACCTATGTTTAAATTAAAGCAAGTTGCTGACTTAACAAGAAATTACATTATTTCAAGTAACCGATTCACCTATGCTCTGCATTGGAAAAATATTGATTTAGACAAGGCAGAAATTAATCTGAAAAATGCTCTTGATAAATATAAAAACTTGAAATCTACAAAAGGAAACAAGAAAACAATTTTCTCTATCCCTTATTACCTTGTAACACTCCTATCCCAATGGAAAATACAACAAAAACAAGAGTTAGCACAATTTGATATTATGCAAACTCCTGACCAGCTAGTATTTACTTATATCGATACAAAAGGGAATGTCAATAGCCCATTACACGTTGATTATCTGAACAATAAAATGAACTCAGTAAGGAGACGCCATCCACGCTTAAAGCATGCCACACCACATAAACTAAGGCATACAGGTGCTACACTTGCTAGGCAGGCAGGAATGAGCCTAGAAGCCATTTCTGAGGCTCTGACTCATAGCGATACATCAACTACAAAAACCTATGTAAACACCTCGAACGTTGTTCCTCTATCTGCTGGTACTCTCGCCTATCAACATATTCAAAATAAATAGGGTAAATTTAGGGCAACTTTTAGGGCAAACTTTCGTAAAAAGCATAGAAAAAAGCACCTTGCGAAAACTTCGCAAAGTGCTCTGAAACGTTGATATAACTGAATATTAACGTTTTGAGAATTGTGATGCCTTGCGGGCTTTTTTGAGACCTGGTTTCTTACGTTCAACCTTACGAGCGTCACGTGTGAGCAAACCAGCACGTTTCAATGAATCGCGGAAGTCTGGGTCAACTTGCAAGAGGGCGCGAGCGATACCGTGACGGATAGCGCCTGATTGACCTGCATAACCACCACCAACAACGTTAACGAAAACGTCGTATGAACCAGCAGTAGAGGTTACTGCAAATGGTTGGTTAATAACGAGACGCAAGTCTGCGTGTGGGATGTACTCTTCAACGTCTTTTTTATTGACAGTGATTTTACCAGTACCTGGAACGAGGCGAACGCGTGCAACAGCGTTTTTACGACGGCCAGTACCTGCATATTGTGCTTGTGCCATAATGTGTTACTCCTTTCTCTTAGATCAATCCTGAAATGTCAAGAATTTCTGGTTGTTGAGCAGCGTGGTTGTGCTCGCTACCAACAAAGACTTTCAGTTTCATGCCTTGTGCACGTCCAAGAGTGTTGTGTGGCAACATACCTTTCACTGATTTTTCAATCAGGCGCACAGCATTTTTAGAACGCAAATCACCAGCAGAGATAGCCTTCAAACCACCTGGGTGAAGTGAGTGGGTGTAGTAGATTTTGTCAGTTGCTTTTTTACCAGTCAATTTCACTTTTTCAGCATTGATAACGATAACAAAGTCACCAGTGTCTGTGTGTGGTGTGAAAGTTGGCTTGTTTTTGCCGCGAAGAATGCTAGCAACTACCGCAGAAAGGCGTCCAAGAGGTACATCAGTTGCGTCAACAACGTACCATTTGCGTTCAACTTGGCCTGGTTTAGCCATAAATGTTGTTTTGTTCATGGGGTCTCCTATACGAATTCGTTTTTGTTTACAGGTGATGGGTGTTCCGTCCCATCGAAGGTATTTGGAAGGTTCCGGGGCCTTTCAAATGGGGTAAACAATACCGTCTTATATCATACCAAAATAAACTGTTCTTCGTCAAGTCATTTACCTGATTTTTTACAAAAAACACAGCAAAGGTTCCTGAGTCGAAGTTGCTCATTGGTTTTTCGTGGATAAATACGGTATAATAGCTCTATGAAAACCTACGAAATTATGTTTGAGGAACTGATTAAGACAACCGATTTTGTTCGCGGGCAAGATTTGGCTAATCGTTTAGGGCTGTCACGGACAGCTATTTGGAAAGCGATACAAGCGTTGGAACACCAAGGCATCATCATCGAATCGGTTAAAAATAAAGGCTACCGCTGGTTGGCTGGTGACCTGTTATTACCGAGTCGTATCGCGCAAGATTCTGGGTTAACAGTTAGCTATCAGCATGTCAGCCAGTCAACACAGCTGGATGCTCGAATCGGCATTAGTCAAGGGTTGACTGCGCCTAGACTGTACTTGGCTTCCCATCAAACAGCCGCAGTTGGTCGGTTTGGGCGCTCTTTTTTTACCAGTCCACAAGGCGGAATTTACATGTCCCTCCATCTCAAACCCAACCTTAGGCATGCCCAGCTGCCGCCCTACACCATGATGGTTGCAGCCAGTATCGTCAAAGCTATTGACAAGCTCTGTGGTAGGTCTTGTGGGATTAAGTGGGTCAATGATATTTATGTCGGGCAAAAAAAAATAGCTGGTGTGCTAACTGAAGCAATCACATCTGTCGAAACAGGGCTGGTGACCGATGTGATTATTGGTGTTGGTTTAAATTTCCACATCACAGATTTCCCTAACGAACTCAGAGACAGGGCCGGGACACTTTTTACTGAGCAACCGCCAATTTTTCGTTACCAGCTTATTACAGAGATTTTGAACATTTTCCTAAAGAGTGATGAGCAAGAGTTGGTTGCCTATTATAAGGAAAAGTCACTCGTTTTGGGACGTGAGATCGCCTTTTTTGAACAAGGACAAGCTGTGACTGCGACAGCTATTGACCTCACTGATAAAGGAGAACTGGTGGTACAGCTAGCTTCTGGCGAGACAGCTGTCCTACATGGCGGTGAGATTAGTCTCACTTCTTGGGAGGCAAAAGCAAGCGACTGAGGCGGTCAATCATATAAACACGAACCAGGTTGCGCCCTAGTAAAATTCCCCAGAAGAGAGTGAGCAAAAATTGCTCAGCTGATAGGGAAGCAGTAAAGAGAATGGTTTGAATGGCACATGTTAGTGCCATTATGACAAAATGACGAATTGGCATAAGCGTATTATACCATAACTTGACGAGTTTCAGTTGTTCAAAACTTAGCAACGTTGACCACCAGTTTGTCACTAATGACTAGAAATAATCTAAAAGGATTAAACCCGAGGATATTCATGATTACAAAAGAATTTGATACTATTGCAGCCATTTCAACGCCACTTGGTGAAGGAGCCATTGGCATTGTGCGTTTGTCTGGCAGCCAAGCCATCGCTATCGCTGACCAAGTTTTTAGAGGTAAGGCTCTGAAAGTAGTAGCTAGTCATACCCTGACCTACGGTCATATTGTCGAAAAAGATGCCATCATTGATGAAGTGATGGTGGGAGTGATGAGAGCTCCTCGCACCTTTACCCGTGAAGATGTGGTTGAGATTAACACCCACGGCGGTCTGGCGGTGACCAATCAGATTTTACAACTACTGATTAAGCATGGGGCTAGATTAGCCGAACCTGGTGAATTTACCAAACGAGCCTTTCTCAATGGGCGCATTGATCTGACCCAGGCCGAGGCCATCATGGATTTAATTCGTGCCAAGACCGACAAGGCCATGGCGGTGGCCGTCAGTCATTTAGAAGGGTCCCTCAGAGAACTGATTGACAGCACTCGTCAGGAGATTCTAGCCACTCTAGCTCAGGTTGAGGTTAATATCGACTACCCTGAGTACGACGACGTGGAAGAGATGACCACCGCTATTGTGCGTGAGAAAACGGCTGAATTTCAGGCTTTGTTAGAAAACTTGCTCAGAACAGCAAAACGAGGGAAAATTCTCAGAGAAGGCCTAGCTACAGCCATTATCGGGCGCCCCAACGTTGGTAAATCCAGTCTCTTAAACAACCTTCTACGTGAAGACAAGGCCATTGTCACCGATATCGCAGGAACAACGCGGGATGTCATTGAGGAGTATGTCAATATCAAAGGCGTCCCATTGAAGTTGATTGACACGGCAGGCATTCGTGAGACGGATGATGTCGTGGAACAAATTGGGGTTGAGCGTTCCAAAAAAGCCTTAGCTGAGGCTGATTTAGTGCTTCTGGTCCTTAATAGCAGTGAACCTCTCACCGATCAAGATAGGCAGTTATTAGCACTCAGTCAGACCAATAATCGCATCATTCTGCTCAACAAGACCGATTTACCAGAGCAGATTGAGCGCAAAGAACTTCCAGATGATGTGATTGACATTTCGGTATTAGAAAACCGCAACATTGACCAAATTGAAGACCGTATTAACCAACTCTTTTTTGATAAAGCAGGGTTAGTAGAAAAAGATGCGACTTATTTGTCTAATGCCCGTCATATTTCCTTGATTGAAAAAGCCTTGGAGAGCTTGCGTGCGGTCAATGAAGGACTTGAGATGGGTATGCCAGTTGACCTCTTGCAAGTTGATTTGACCCGTTGCTGGGAAATCTTGGGAGAGCTCACTGGCGACGCTGCGCCAGATGAGCTCATTACCCAGCTCTTTAGCCAGTTCTGCTTAGGCAAATAACCCACGGACCGATTGAACAGCCTTTGTACAATAGACTTCTTAAATGTGTCATAACATTCTTTTGTATCTAGATGTCATCCCTAACCCAAAACATTGTAGATAAAGATAAGGTGATTAGATATACAAGGGTCATTAGAGATAGAAAATATATCGTAAAAAAGGTCTCTAAACAACGATTTTCCTGGTTGTTACCCAGCGAGATAAACGGCTTTCTCTTGAAAATTTTTTCTAAAATGTTATAATAGTAGGGTTAATAGAAAAGGAGATTAAAAATGGACCCAATAATTTTAGTAATTTTGATGACTATTTTTTTAGGTTTTAGCTTTTTTATGCAGTACAGACAGCGCAAACAAATGCAAGAGCGCTATGAGCAACTTAAAAAATTATCAAAAGGCGATCAGGTGATTACCATTGGGGGGCTGTATGCAACCATTGACCATGTTGATCCGGATCAAGGCAAGGTTGTTTTAGATGCTGACGGTATCTTTCTGACCTATGAGTTGATCGCTATTAAACATGTTGTAAAAGCTCAATTAGCTGATGGGAGCATTGAAACAACAGAAACAGCAGAAACTGTTGTCGAACATCAAGAGTAGCAAAAGGAACTTTCTAGATTAGTCAGCTAGAAAGTTTTTGTTTGAGTACGGAGTTGTCACAAATGGCTTTTTTTATGGTAAAATGGTCTTATCATACACTAAAATAGGAAACATATGCTTAATTTATTCAACAAAGAGGAAAAACTCGCTGATTTAAAGGTTCCTCATCACATTGGGGTGATTATGGATGGCAATGGCCGCTGGGCTAAAAAGCGGCTTCAGCCTCGAGTCATGGGACACAAGGCAGGTATGGATGCCCTCCAAGCGGTCACCATTGCTGCCTCCAAACTCGGTGTCAAAGTGTTGACGGTCTATGCATTCTCAACAGAAAATTGGTCTCGTCCAGAAGATGAGGTTCGTTTTATCATGAAATTACCGGTGGAGTTTTTTGACAAATACGTGCCCGAACTAAATCGAAATAACGTCCGTATTCAAATTATGGGAGAAACGAATCGCCTACCAAAGGATACTTTAGAAGCTATGGAACGCGCAATCGCTCAAACATCTGAAAATACAGGACTGATTTTAAATTTTGCGCTTAATTACGGTGGACGTGCCGAATTAACCTTAGCCATGCAAGCGATCGCCGAACAGGTTAAAACAGGACAATTAGAACCTTGTGACATCACCGAAACCATCATCAGCCAGCACTTGATGACCGCTAGTTTACCGATGGACTATAGGGACCCAGATTTGATTATCAGAACCAGTGGCGAAGAGCGGTTGAGTAATTTCTTGCCTTGGCAAGCGGCTTATAGTGAATTCTATTTTACCGAGGTGCTTTGGCCTGATTTTAAGGAAGCTGAACTGGAACAAGCGATTAGAGATTATAGTAGTCGTCATCGTCGCTTTGGCGGTATCTAAAGGAGGATGCGTATGCAACAACGTATGATTTATGGAGCGATAGCAGCAGCAATTTTTTTACCGATTTTGATTTTAGGAGGTCTACCATTGCACCTTCTCTTGGGAGGGCTAGCCATGCTTGCTGTCGCAGAGCTCTTCAAAATGAAAGGACTAGAGCCTTTTTCATTCGAAGGTGCTCTAGCTACGTTGGGGGCTTTTGTGCTAACCGTTCCATTGGGACATTATTTCAGTGCCTTACCGTTGCAAGCTAATGTTTCAGCTCTTACAGTCATCGCCTTTATCATCTTAGCTGGTATGGTCTTCACTTTTCCTAACTATCGCTTCGAGGATGCGGCATTTGCGATAGCTGCTAGTTTTTATATGGGTATTGGTTTTCACCATCTGGTACTTGCCCGCTTGGCAGGGATTGAACATGTTTTGTTTGTGCTCTTTATCATTTGGGCAACAGATATTGGGGCGTATATGATTGGCAGTCGATTTGGCAAGCGACGCTTGGCGCCTCAGATTTCACCGAACAAGAGTATTGAAGGCTTTTTAGGCGGTATCTTGTCTGCTATGCTTATTGCCGCCATCTTTATCCTCATTAGAAAAACAGTAACGCCTTATTCTTTGCTAGGAACACTTCCTCTCATCGCACTATTTAGCGCCGTTGCACAGTTCGGGGATTTGGTAGAAAGCGCCATCAAACGCCACTATGGGGTAAAGGACTCTGGTAAGCTGATTCCAGGGCACGGTGGCGTATTTGATCGTTTTGATAGTGTCATTTTTGTCTTACCCTTGATGCACTTCTTTGGCTTATTTTAACTTAGAAAAGAGGCGATTATGCAAGGTCTAATAACCTTTATTGCTATTTTTGGTATTTTAGTGATTATCCATGAGTTCGGACACTTTTACTTTGCCAAACGTGCTGGCATCCTTGTCCGTGAATTTGCAGTTGGCATGGGACCTAAGATTTTCTCTCATACAGCGGCTGATGGCACATTATATACTCTGCGTCTGTTGCCATTAGGTGGTTATGTCCGTATGGCTGGCTGGGGGGAAGATAAGACAGAGATTAGAACTGGACACTCTGCCAGCCTATCTTTCAATGAAAAAGGTCTAGTTAGTCGGATCAATTTGTCTGACCGTGTGGTTGATCAAACAGCTCTTCCGATTGCCATCACCAGTTATGACCTTGAAGACAGTCTCGAAGTGATGGGATTAGTTGCCGGTGAATCCAAGAGCTATGCTGTTGACCAAAACGCGACCATCATCGAAGAAGATGGCACTGAGGTGCGGATAGCGCCACTCGACGTCCAATATCAGAACGCCAGTGTCTGGGGACGCTTGATGACTAACTTTGCTGGTCCTATGAACAACTTTATCTTAGGTATAGTTGTATTTACCTTGATTGCTTTTTTACAAGGTGGCGTCAGAGATTATACGTCAAATACCTTTCTAGTAGCGGACAATGGACCCTTGTCGCAAGCAGGTTTATCTGGTCAGGTCACAATTTACCAAATCAATCATCAGCCTGTGACGGATTGGGAAAGCCTGAGTCAAGCGGTACAGGCAGGCGGCTCTACCATAGTTCTGGAATTATCAGATGGAGATGGAATCCGCAAAAAAGAAGTAACTATCACGCCGAAACAAGAAGATGACCGCTACCTCATTGGGGTATCCCCTGCCCTCAAAACAGGGTTTTGGGATAAGCTAAAAGGTGGATTTGCCATGGCTTGGGAGAGTGCCTTCGCTATTGCAACAGCGCTAAAAAATCTCATTTTGAAGCCTGATGTGACAAAACTCGGTGGACCAATAGCCATTTACCAAATGAGCAGTTCAGCTGCCAAAGAAGGTCTGCTTTCTGTGTTGACGCTGATGGCTATGCTCTCTATGAACTTAGGTATTTTCAACCTCTTGCCTATACCTGCACTTGACGGCGGGAAAATCTTGCTTAACATCATTGAAGCCATTCGTAAGAAGCCTCTCAAGCAAGAAACAGAAGGCTATATTACTCTGGCAGGGGTCGCACTGATGCTCCTGTTAACCATTGCGGTCACCTGGAACGATATTGTCCGCACTTTTTTCTAAGAAAGGAATAACTCATGAAACAAAGTAAGTTATTGATTCCAACCTTGCGTGAGATGCCAAGCGATGCACAAGTCATCAGCCATGCCCTGCTTGTGCGAGCTGGCTATGTCCGCCAAGTCTCCGCTGGGATTTACGCCTACCTGCCTCTGGCCAATCGTGTCATCGAAAAAGCCAAACAAATCATGCGCGAAGAGTTCGAAAAAATAGATGCTGTCGAAATGTTAGCGCCTGCTCTTCTAACTGCTGACCTCTGGCGGGAATCTGGACGTTATGAAACCTACGGAGCTGACCTTTACAAACTTAAAAACCGTGATCAGTCTGATTTTATCCTAGGTCCGACCCACGAAGAAACCTTCACCATGCTGGTACGTGATGCCATCAACTCTTACAAGCAATTACCACTCAACCTCTACCAAATTCAACCCAAATACCGTGACGAAAAACGTCCTCGAAATGGTCTTCTGCGTACCCGTGAGTTCATCATGAAAGATGCCTACAGCTTCCACCAAAACTATGATAGTCTGGATGTGACTTACGAAGATTACCGTAAGGCTTATGAGGCGGTTTTCACACGAGCTGGTCTCGAGTTTAAAGCCATCATCGGTGATGGTGGAGCCATGGGTGGTAAGGACAGCCAGGAGTTCATGGCTATTACCCCTGACCGCACAGACCTTGGTCGCTGGCTAGTTTTAGATAAGTCGATTCCATCAATTGAGGAGATTCCAGAAGACGTTCTAACTGACATCAAGGCAGAGCTGACCAAATGGATGGTCTCTGGTGAGGATACGGTCGTTTATTCTGACCAATCCAGCTATGCTGCTAACCTTGAGATGGCAACGGATTTCTACCAGCCAAAACAAAAAGTGGTCACCCAAGAAGAGTTGACCAAGATTGAAACACCAAATTGCAAAACCATTGATGGAGTGGCAAGCTTCCTATCTGTTGAGGACACGCAGACCATCAAGACCCTGCTCTTCATGGCTGATGACAAACCAGTGGTCGCACTTCTTGTCGGCAATGACCAAGTCAACGACGTCAAACTAAAAAACCACCTCGGCGTGGCTTTCTTGGAGCCTGCAACAGAAGAACAGGCAGAACAATTCCTTGGTGCTAACTTTGGCTCACTAGGACCTGTTGGTCTGCCTGAGGACATCCAAATCATCGCCGATCGCAAAGTACAGGACTTGGCTAACGCTGTTGCAGGAGCTAATAGCAATGGCTACCATTATACAGGCGTTAACCCAGGTCGTGACTTCACTGCTGATTATACCGACATCCGTGAGGTACGCGAGGGTGAGCTCTCGCCTGATGGTCAAGGTACCCTACACTTTGCTCGCGGTATCGAAATTGGACACATTTTCAAACTTGGTACACGCTACTCAGCTAGCATGGGCGCTGAGGTTTTGGATGAAAATGGCAAAGCAGTCGAGATGGTGATGGGATCCTACGGTATCGGTGTAAGCCGTCTCTTATCAGCTGTTATTGAACAACACGCTCGGCTATTTGTCAACAAAACACCAAAAGGTGACTACCGCTACGCTTGGGGCATCAACTTCCCAGAAGAGCTTGCACCTTACGATGTTCACTTGATTACCGTCAATGTCAAAGACGAGGCTTCTCAACATCTCACAACTCAAATCGAAAAGGACCTGCAAATGGCAGGCTATGAGGTCTTGACAGACGACCGAAACGAACGTGTCGGCTCTAAGTTCTCTGACAGTGACCTCATCGGACTGCCGATTCGTGTCACCGTTGGTAAAAAAGCCAGCGAAGGCATTGTTGAAGTCAAAATCAAAGCCACAGGCGATAGCATTGAAGTCCATGCCGAAAACCTGTTGGAAACATTGACGATTTTAACAGCGAAGAAATAGTTAAGACACAAAAAACCTACCCCACTAGTTGAAAAGCTAGCGAAGGTAGGTTTTTACTTTAAGTCAAATCAGCTCTAAAGCTCACCGACTAATAGACAAGAGCTGAGATTTAGTGAGGGTATCAGCTCTGAACCCGTTTCATGTAATCTTGATAACTTTCTGTCTTCATCAAGTTTTTAGCATTTTGCACTCGTTCCTTGGTTGGAGGTTTAACTCCCGCCAGCGGATAAGGAATACCAAGCTGTCGCCACTTAAACTCACCCATGGTATGGTAGGGGAGAACCTCAAAACGGTTAACATTTGAGAGAGTTTCAACAAACCTGCCCAATGCAATCAAATCCTCATCAATATCGGTTAAGCCAGGCACTAGCACGTGGCGAATCCAGACGGGAACCCCTTTTTCAGAGAGGTATTTGGCACAAGCAATGATATTGCGGTTGGACTGACTGGTGACTAGTTTATGCCGCTCATTTTCAATGGCTTTGATATCTAGTAACACCAAATCGGTAACGGCGAGAAGTTTGTCAAAGATGGCATGGTACTCTGGTTTATCGCGAAATGGCAGAGCACAAGTATCCAGTGTACAGTGGATGCCTAATTTTTTAGCTTCTGTAAAGAGGGCTGTCACGAACTCAATCTGAAGCAAGGCTTCACCACCAGAGACCGTTATCCCACCTTCCTTGCCCCAAAAACCACGATAACGTAAAGCTTCTTTTAGCACATCAGCAACTGTTCGCTCACGAGAGTTGTTGGTTTCCATTTCCCAAGTATCGGGATTATGGCAATACTGGCAGCGCATCTTGCACCCCTGCATAAAGACGATGAAACGAACACCAGGTCCATCAACTGTTCCAAAACTCTCTGTCGAATGAATCATCCCCGTTACTTGGCTGTAATCAATATCAGTCATCGCACACCTCTGAAAACGTTTTATAGCCTTATTATAACAGATTTTTAGAAAAATAGAAAGACTTGTGAGAGAATTCTCATAAAAACTGTCCTGAGATAGGGCAATGTGTGCTAGAACAGCCCTGCTAATCAGTATTTAGACCAGGCTTTTTTGCTAAAGAGCAAGAGGAGCGGAAAAATTTCCAATCGCCCAGCAATCATCATGAAGGACATGACCAATTTTGAGAATGGGCTAAAGAAGGCAAAGGTCTCTGTTGTTCCCAATATTGGTCCAATATTGTTAAAAATACTGGTACTGGCACTGATAACCACCAAAAAGTTGTTACTATCAAGACTAAGGACAAAGACTAATCCGATAAATAGGGCAACGTAGACCACAAAATATTTCATGATGCTATGCTGAGTGCCCTTATCTAAGGTGCGGTCATTAACATGGACGGTCATGATGCGATTGGGATAGAGATTTTGTAGGGTTTGGAGTCGGATAATTTTAGCTAAGATCAAGACTCGCATCACCTTAAAACCACCAGCGGTCGATCCTGCCATCCCTCCGATAAACATGAGCATGAGCAAAATCATCTGAGAAAACATCGGCCACGACGATATGTCAAGCAAGCCAAAACCAGTGGAACTTAACAGGCTCGCAATTTGGAAAAAGATGACTTCCAGAGCCTTACCAGAGCTTGCAAACAAACCTCCGATATTGAGAAAAAGCAGCGCAGCACTCCCAAAAATTACAATAAGATAGGCCCTTAACTCTTCATCTTTGAAAAAAAGTTTGATTTTCTTGAGCAAGAGGAGATAATAGAGGCTAAAGTTTACACCAAAAACAAGCATACCAACGGTTACAATCCCTGTGATCAAAGAACTATTGTAATGGGCAATGCTATCGTTATAGACCGCAAAACCGCCTGTTCCAGCTGTTCCCATACTAATAATCAGACTATCAAAGAATGGCATACCAGCCCAGTAAAGTAGGAGGGTTAAAATGGCAAAAAGGCTGAGGTAAATAACGTAAAGGATTTGGGCAGTGTCCTTCAGTCGCGACACTAACTTACCAAAGACGGGCCCAGGGACCTCTGCTCGCATGATTTCAAGATGACTATTTTTCTCGTTATTGAGCAGGGCCAAGGCAAAAACTAATACCCCCATGCCGCCAATAAGGTGCGTAAAGCTCCGCCAGAAGAGGAGTGACGGGGACAAAACGCCAACATCCGGTAAAATCGTTGCCCCTGTTGTGGTAAATCCTGAACTCACTTCAAAAAAAGCATCAACTAGAGATGGGATTTGACCACTAAAGACAAAAGGAAGAGCACCAAAAAATGACCAAAGTACCCAGCACAAAGAGACAATTAGCATGCCTTCTTTGGCGTAGATTTTTTCAGTTTTGGGGTTGATGAGACTCCCAAAAAGACCAATCAGCGTTAACAGCCCCATTGTGATCAGCAAGGCTCGAAAAACCTTTGCTTCTTCCTGGTAAATCATGGCAACAACTAATGGGACGACCATCAGTGCCGCTTCAATCAAGAGTAATTTTGAAAGGGTACGGCGAATAATTGAATGATTCATATCGCCTCCTAATCTAACAAATCACAAATATTGTGGATGTTTTTTTGCAACGTCGCAACGATCACCTTATCATTGATTTGGAAGCAATCCTGTCCAGTTGGGAAAATAGCTTTCCCTTTTCGGATAATAGCCATAATGACAATATTTGGCTTTAAGCGTAGACTATCAAGTGGTTTGTCCGTCGCTTTATTATGATCTGTAATGTCAAACTGGAGGGTCTCAACCTTACCTTTCGCCACATGGTGCAGGGCTTCAAGACTTGATTCTTGAGCATTCTTACGGCCACGAATAAAGTGCATCATACTATCAACGGCAATGAGTTTTGGGGTGACAATGCTCGAAAAATCGCGGTCTCCGATAATTTCTAGCAAACTTGTTCGGTTAATCTTAGTGATATTTTTAGGAATACCGAGACTGTCTAAGTACATCGACGCAATGATGTTTTCTTCGTCGACCCCAGTCAAGGTTGCGACAGCATCGTAATGCTCAACGCCCTCTTCAAGCAAGACATTTTTTGCAGTGCCATCACCTTTGACCACATGCAAGTGTGAAAAAGTTTCACTGAAAAATTCAGCCCGATCTCGTTTGAGTTCGATTAACTTAACATTAATTTTTGTATTTTTGAGAATGGTCATGAGGTAGTAAGCAATCTTGCCAGCTCCGATAACCATAAAGTTTTTGATGACCTGTGTTTTTATGCTATTGTGGAAATTAACCATGGCTTGACGTTGCCCTGTCACAAAAATTTTATCATTGGCTTGAATGGAGACCAGACCGTCAGGAATGATGACCTCCTTGCCACGCACAATGGCACAAATCAGAATGTCTTCAAATTTTTTCCGGAATTGCTGTAAAGACAGGCCAACCAAACGACTGTTCTCGGCAATCTTAAATTCCATCAACATAATGCGACCGTTGAAAAAATGCTCAACCGATAGGGCATTTGGAAACTCGATAGCATTAGCAATATAGCGAGCTGTCAATAACTCAGGGTTGATAATTTGTGAAAAACCAAGAATGTTGTGGTCACGAAAATAAGGGTTTGAATATTCGGGATTACGCACCCGCACAATCGTCTCCTTGGCTCCCATTTTTTTAGCCAAAACAGCAGCAATCATATTAACTTCGTCCTTATCCGTTAGGGCAATAAAAATGTCGCAGTGACGGACATCTGCTTCATCTAAAATTTGAAAATTCACCCCATTACCAACAATTCCCATCAAATCATGACGCTTGGTCACCGTCTTAATGACTTGCTCATCCTCGTCAATCAGGGTCACATCATGATCTTCGTCAATCAGAGAACGGCAGAGGGCGGTACCGACCTTTCCACCTCCGACGATAATTATTTTCATGTCTTATCCTCTTTTAGGAAAATAGCAGAGCTTTTCCTTCTATTTTGTGAGTTGTCACTCCTTTTCATTATACCTTTTTTTAGAAAAATTGCACCTTTTGACTCCTCTTTATAGGACAAATCGGAGAAGAAAATCTCTTCAAAATAATCTGACTGAACCATCTCTCCATTTTGTCCTTTATTTGTAGCCATCATGCTAAAAAGCTGAGGCATTTCTGCTCCAGCTTTTGACTGTTTATTCTGTTGATTCTTTTGGTAAAATCAGATTGAGCAAGACACCAACAATAGCTGCTAGGGCTGTCCCTGAGATGACCAAGCTAGAGCCGATCTGCAAAACCGCTCCGCCAAGACCAAGCACCAGCATCGCAGAGGCGATAACAAGGTTACGCGAAGCCCCAAAGTTGACTTTTGACTTAATCAAGACTTTAAGACCGTTGCTGGCGATAACCCCATAAAGAAGAATGGACATCCCTCCCAATACTGCTGTTGGAATCGTTGAAATGAGGGCGGTAAACTTGGCACAGAAGCTAAGACCAATAGCGATGAAAGCTGCGTGACGGATGACTGACACGCTGGCAATCCGTGTCATCCCAATAACCCCCGTATTCTCACCATAAGTCGTATTAGCAGGACCTCCGATAAAAGCTGAGAATGCCGTTGCCACCCCGTCACCGATTAGGGTACGATTGAGCCCAGGTTCTTTCAAGAAATTCCGACCAGTAATTTCACCTAGAACCATGTGGTCACCGATGTGCTCAGCAATGGTTACAATAGCAATCGGTAGAATAGCTAGCGCTTCAGGACCAAAGTAAAATTTGTACTGACCAAAACTCTCGATACCAGTGGCAAATGGTAGGCTAATGGTCGGTAGAGCAAACCATGCTGCTTCCTTAACAGGAGTAAAGTCAACCAACCCAATCAAAGCAGCCACGATGTAGCCACCAGCAATGGCAATCAAGAAGGGAATGACCTTCATAAAACCTTTGCCCTTGGTTTGAACCAAGACGGCGATCATAAAGCTGACCCCTGCTACCAGCATGTTGCGCCAGTCACCGTCTTTAACGAAACCTGCGCTAGTTACAGCAGTATTAGCCAACCCAAGACCAATCACAATAATCATCGGCCCGATAACAACAGGTGGCAAGAGCCTATCAATCCACGCTGTACCGACCTTACCAACCAACAAAGCCACAAGGACATAGACCAAACCGACAAGAATAATACCTGTCTGTGCTGCTGAAATATCTCCCCCCATCTGCTCTTTGGCAAATCCCATCGCTGAAATGTAGGCAAACGATGAACCTAAATAAACGGGAACACTGAACTTAGTTGACACCATATAAATCAAGATCCCTATACCAGAAGCTAGCAAGGCTGTTGACACCGACATTCCTAATAGCAGTGGCACTAAAATCGTTGCGCCAAACATCGCAAACACGTGCTGAATACTAAGCAACAACCCTTTCCCCAAATCAGGGCTCTCGTGAATATCAAACAATAATTTTTTCTCTGCCATGTCTTCTCCTTTTCTTGATGAGACTGATTTTTGGCATAAAAATAAGTCCCAATGATACCGAAATGAGACTTGCTTGGTTATTCGATAATGCAGAAAAAGCCAATGCCTTTTTCTTTTTACTGTCGAAGTCCCTTAGTAGGCTCTCTGTCCCACCTTAAAAGTCCTTATTTCTTGAAATATTTTATCAAATTTTCAGATAAAGTCAAGACATTTTGAAAAAATATTTTTTAAGCCCCGATGCTACAGCATATCGTAAAAGTAAACAAAAAACAGACACTAGTTTACAATCTCAGTAGTGTAAACTAGCATCTATCAACTAACATTAGTGTAACGTTTTAAATAATGGCATTTGGAAAAAACTCCCCAGCGCAATATCTAATCTAAAGGGGCTTCCCCTACCGATTCCCCCCAACAGTCTGGAAGTAGACTGTTGGAAGTTGGAAATCAGCAAAGAAACGAGTGACCGTTACTTGTAACGATGCTGACAAGTTTGGTTGGTTTCCAGAGACTGGGGAGACTCTGGAAGGTGGCAAACGAGTAACGTTTTACTTAACCACAATGTTGACCAACTTATTCGGTACAACAATGACCTTGACCACCGTCTGTCCTGCTATCTCGGTTTGGACTTTGCTATCTGCCAGAGCAGTTTTCTCCAGCTCTTCTTGGCTCAGGTCTTTGGCAACCGTTAGGCGAGCTTTGACCTTGCCCTTGATTTGGACAACGATTTCGATTTCGTCTTCGACCAGTTTACTCTCATCATAGGTCGGCCAGGTCACATAGGAAATGCCATCTGTTACACCTGTTACCTGCTCCCAGAGTTCCTCACCCAAGTGCGGTGCAAATGGTGCTAGCAGCTGGATAAAGCCTTTGGCATAGTCGAGATAGAGCTGGTCTTCTTTGTTGGCAGCGTTGACGAAAATCATCATCTGGGCAATGGCTGTGTTGAACTTGAGCTCTTCAATATGCTCAGTGACGACTTTCACTGTCTCATGGTACACCTTGTCCAGCGCTCCGCTATTGTCCGTAACCAATGACTTGGTCGTGATTAAGCGGTAGACACGGTCGAGGAACTTGCGACTGCCCTCCAGACCTTCCTCGCTCCAAGCGATAGACGCATCAAGCGGCCCCATGAACATCTCGTAAACCCGCAGCGTGTCAGCCCCGTACTGGTTGACCACATCGTCAGGGTTAACCACATTCTTTAGGGACTTGGACATCTTGGCTGGCAACTGTACTAGCTCTTCACCCGTTTCCACATGGAAGAAGCTGCCATCACGTTTTTCTACCTTGTCACTAGCCACCAGCGCCCCACGACCATCACGGTAACTAGTCCCCAAAATCATCCCTTGGTTAAAGAGTTTTTGGAAAGGTTCCTTGGTCGGCACCACGCCAATGTCGTAGAGGAACTTATGCCAGAAGCGGGCATAGAGCAGGTGAAGCACAGCATGCTCAGCCCCACCGATGTAAATATCAACTGGCAACCAGGCCTTGAGAAGGTCTTCGTCTGCCAATTTTTCACTGTTTTTCGGGTCAATGTAGCGCAGGTAATACCAGCTTGAGCCTGCCCATTGCGGCATGGTATTGGTCTCACGACGACCCTTGACCCCATCTTCACGGGTCACTGTCAACCAGTCAGTTAAATTAGCCAATGGGCTCTCGCCTGTGCCAGACGGCTTGATATCACTGCTTTTTGGCAAGATGAGCGGCAGCTCACTCTCTGGAATCGCCGTGCTGGTCCCATCTTCCCAATGGATAATTGGGATTGGCTCACCCCAGTAACGCTGACGGCTGAAGAGCCAGTCGCGAAGGCGATAAGTGATTTTCTCCTGACCAACGCCGTTTTCTTCTAACCAAGCCACCATTTTAGCAATAGCGTCCGCCTTATCCAGTCCATTAAGGAAATCAGAGTTGATATGAAGACCATCTTCTGTATAAGCTGCTTCTTGGACATTGCCACCCTCAAGGACAGGAATAATCTCAAGGTCAAAGGCCTTGGCAAAGTCCCAATCCCGCTCATCGTGAGCAGGTACTGCCATGATGGCACCTGTCCCGTAGCTCGCTAAAACATAGTCTGCTATCCAGATGGGGATCTCTCGTCCATTGACAGGGTTGATGGCATAGGCACCCGTCCAAACACCCGTCTTGTCCTTGTTGAGGTCTGTCCGAGCCAAATCCGACTTGAGGCTGGCTTGGTGCTTGTAGTCTGCAACAGCTTGGGCTTGGTCAGCAGTTGTAATCTCTTCGACCAGGGCGTGCTCTGGCGCAAGAACCGCATAAGTCGCTCCAAAAAGGGTATCAGGTCGTGTGGTAAAGACAGTGAACTCACGGTCTGTATCCTTGATCTTGAAGGTCACATTTGCACCTGTTGATTTGCCAATCCAGTTGCGCTGCATGTCCTTGATGGATTCTGGCCAGTCCAGCTCTTCCAAGTCATTGAGAAGACGCTCTGCATAGGCAGTTATTTTCAGCATCCACTGGCGCATCGGCTTGCGAACGACTGGATAACCACCTCGTTCAGACGTGCCGTCTGGCAAGACTTCTTCGTTGGCGATGGCGGTCCCCAATTCCTCTACCCAGTTGACAGGAACTTCGGCTTCATAAGCCAGCCCTTTTTCATAAAGCTTGGTAAAAATCCACTGGGTCCGCTTGTAGTAGTCAGGGTCAGTCGTATTGATTTCCCGATCCCAGTCATAGGAAAAGCCCAAAGCGTTAATCTGACGTTTGAAATTGGCAATATTCTCTGCCGTAAAGTCAGCAGGGTCATTTCCCGTATCCATGGCGTACTGCTCAGCCGGCAGACCAAAGGCATCCCAGCCCATAGGGTGAAGGACATTGTAGCCTTGCGCCCGCTTGTAACGGCTGAGAATATCTGTCGCCGTGTAACCCTCAGGGTGTCCCACATGGAGACCCGCTCCTGATGGGTAAGGAAACATGTCTAGGGCATAAAAGTTCGGCTTATCCTTGTCCGTACCCGTCTTAAAAGTGTGATTAGTCGCCCAGTACTTCTGCCACTTGGGTTCAATGTCTTTGTGATTGTAAGTTGCCATAAGGTTCTCCTTTATCGTATCGTCTCTAGTCTCACCTCGACATGTTACTGCTAGAATAATATCGTCATGCTAAACCAGACAAAATCAACTTGATTTAGCAGCGTTATTCAAGCTCCCACGTTATCAGGTGCCTCTTTATTCTATCATATTTTAAGACAATTTGATAGCTGGATTCCCTAAAATTTTCTGATTTCTCTGACCATTTCGCCAAAAAAGCCCCGCAGGGCTTTGGAAAAATAGCAGAGCAGTTCTTATAACTCTTCCAGGGCATCTTTCACCTTGTCAAAGAAACCTTTGCGTTTAGGATGGACATCATCCAAGCCGCTGGCTGCCGCAAAATCTCTGAGCGCAGCTTTCTGACCGTCGTTAAGTTTGGTCGGGGTCACAATATTAACCGTGACATGCTGGTCACCCACTGCGCCACTTCTGATGTGCGGTGCTCCCTTACCTTTGAGGCGGAAAGTCTTGCCAGTCTGTGTCCCTGCTGGAATGCTCATCTCAACCGCACCATGAACAGTCGGTACCTCAACCGTGTCACCAAGAGCAGCCTGAACAAAATTGATATCCATGCTGTAGTAAATCGTTGTGCCATCGCGTTTGAATTTATCGCTTTGGAGAACGGTGATGATGACATATAAGTCACCGTAAGGACCGCCATTGAAACCTGCTTCTCCACCGCCTAAATGACGTAGTTTCAGTCCAGTTTCTGCTCCAGCAGGTATTTTCACGGATAGCTTATGTACTTTGGTCTCATGACCTGTACCATGACAGGTCTGACATGGGTCTTTGATCTCCTTGCCTCGTCCGTGACAGACATCACAAGTCATCTGACGACGCATCATGCCAAGCGGCGTTTGCGTATCAACATTGATCACCCCTTGACCATGACACCGTCCACAGGTCACAGGACTGGTACCTGGCTTGGCCCCTGACCCACTACATGTCCCACAAGTGGATTGACGTTGGTAGCTGATTTCTTTCTCCGTACCAAAGATAGCTTCTTCAAAGCTGATACGGATTGGATACTGAAGATCATCGCCCTGACGAGGGGCATTAGGATTCCGAGAACCACCGCCACCACCGAAAAAGCTAGAGAAGATGTCCTCGAAGCCACCAAAGCCGCCGCCAGAGAAGCCATCAAAGCCGCCGAAGCCACCGCCACCAAAACCACCGCCTGCTCCAGCAGGTCCAAACTGGTCATAGCTGGCCCGTTTTTGCTCGTCACCGAGCGTCTCATAGGCCTCTTGGATGCCCTTGTATTTTTGCTCCGCCCCAGCTTCCTTGTTGATGTCTGGGTGGTATTTTTTAGATAATTTCCGATAAGCCTTTTTAATCTCGTCTTGCGACGCAGACTTAGAGACGCCTAATCGGTCGTAGTATTCTGTATTGTTCATAATTTTACCTTTCGGTTTTTTCTTGATACTTTTCTTAAGTAGCACGGACGCCAGCGATCTCCTTCGGAGTTCCATGGCTAAATTCTGAGCCAAAGTCTCAGAAGACCGCCGTGAGAATTGCGACAAATCGCTATCCTCACTCTTGCTACGGCGAAAAGTATCCGTTAAGAGCTCGCTTCGCTCGCCATAGCAGAGCAGCAAGTCACATTTAGTTGGAAACTTTTTCCATTACCCGAAAACCAGAGGCTGGGTATCAACCTCTGGTTTGAATGTTTATTGTACAACAACGGTATTCAACTGTACAGAGACGACGACTATTCAGGAAGTTCGATAATAACTTCCCGAATCATCTAGTAAGGCACCTAGCCAGTCGCCAGAATAGCGACTGGCGTTCATTGATTAGTTGCTTTAGCAACAATCAATGTTGGTGCATTATTTCTCCGTAAACTCGCCGTCTACGACATCGTCACCTGCTGGGTTAGCTTGGCTAGCACCTTCTGCGCCTGCGGCAGCTTGCTGAGCTGCTGCGGCTTGCTCATACATTTTCACCGCCAAGGCTTGCGCTTTCTCATTGAGGTTGTCAAATTTAACTTTCATGTCATCCAAATTGTTAGCTTCTTGGGCAGCTTTGAGTTCGTCCAAAGCAGCTTGGACAGCGTCACGCTCGGCGTCAAAGCCTTTGCCCTCAGTTTCCTTGATGGTCTTTTCAGTCGCAAAGATGGCTTGGTCCACGTCGTTACGAAGATCCACTTCTTCTTTACGCTTCGCATCAGCTTCAGCGTTGGCTTCAGCGTCCTTCATCATGCGCTCAATTTCTTCTTCAGACAAGCCATCGTTAGACTTGATGACAATGGTTTGTTCTTTTTGTGTCCCAAGGTCTTTGGCCTTAACAGAGACGATACCGTTCTTGTCAATGTCGAAAGTTACTTCGATTTGAGGGATACCGCGAGGCGCTGCTGGAATATCTGTCAACTGGAAGCGACCAAGTGTTTTGTTGTCTGCTGCCATCGGGCGCTCACCTTGAAGAACATGGATGTCTACGGCAGGCTGGTTATCAGCCGCTGTTGAGAAGACTTGTGATTTAGAAGTTGGGATAGTGGTGTTACGATCGATGAGTTTAGTGAAGACCCCACCCATAGTCTCGATACCGAGTGACAATGGCGTAACGTCCAAGAGAACAACGTCTTTCACATCACCAGTGATGACACCACCTTGGATAGCGGCACCCATAGCAACGACTTCGTCAGGGTTAACAGATTTGTTTGGTTCTTTACCTGTTTCTTTACGGACAGCTTCAACCACCGCTGGAATACGGGTTGAACCACCAACGAGGATAACTTCATCAATTTCAGAAGCTGACAAACCAGCGTCAGAAAGAGCTTGACGAACAGGCACTTTGGTACGCTCTACCAAGTCATGGGTCATTTCATCAAATTTCGCACGAGTCAGGGTCATTTCCAAGTGGAGTGGTCCAGCTGCTCCCGCAGTGATGAACGGCAAGCTAATTTGAGTTTGGGTCACACCTGACAGGTCTTTCTTAGCTTTTTCAGCTGCATCTTTCAAGCGTTGGAGAGCCATCTTGTCAGCTGACAAGTCAATGCCGTTTTCTTTCTTGAATTCTGCCACCATGTGGTCGATGATTTTCTGGTCGAAGTCATCACCACCAAGTTTGTTGTCACCAGCAGTGGCGAGAACGTCGAAGACCCCATCACCGAGTTCTAGGATAGACACGTCAAAGGTACCACCACCAAGGTCAAAGACCAAGATTTTTTCTTCTTTGTCTGTCTTGTCAAGACCATAAGCCAGAGCTGCTGCGGTTGGCTCGTTGACGATACGCTCTACTTCCAGACCAGCGATTTTACCAGCGTCTTTGGTCGCTTGACGTTGCGCGTCGTTGAAGTAGGCAGGAACAGTGATAACTGCCTTAGTCACTTTCTCGCCAAGGTAATCTTCTGCATAGCCTTTGAGGTATTGCAGAATCATGGCTGAGATTTCTTGTGGGGTGTATTCTTTGCCGTTGGCAGATACTTTTTCAGAAGTCCCCATCTTAGATTTGATGGAGATGATGGTATCTGGGTTGGTCACTGCTTGGCGTTTTGCCGCGTCACCAACGATAATTTCGCCATTTTTGAAGGACACAACAGATGGAGTAGTGCGGTTCCCTTCTGGGTTAGCGATGATTTTGCTCTCAGTTCCTTCAAGAACTGCTACTGCTGAGTTAGTTGTACCTAAGTCAATACCGATAATTTTAGACATAGTGTTTACCTCTTATTATTTATTTTCTTTTTGTTTTTGACACTTTTCTTAGGTAGCACGGACGCAAGCAACCGCCTACGGCGTTTCATTGCTAAATTTTGAGCCAAAGTCTCAGAATTTCCGCCGTGATGACTGCGATTCTCGCTGTCATCACTCTTGCTACGGCGAAAAGTGTCGGTTATCAGCTCGCATCCGCTCGCTGATTGGTTATTTCTTTTCGCAGTAGCTGATTGGTATTTCTTCGTCCTATGGACTGTGAAAAACCTAATCAGCCTTGCGGGGGTGCGTCAACGAAATCAAAGATTTCTGACTTACCGCCTAGTTTAATGACATTGCGGTCAGAGTGTTCGACGCATGTAAAGATACGCGTCTTCGATGTTCTCCGATTCTTGAAAGCCAAGCGCCGTCCAGAACCTTCTAGCCTTTTGATTCTCTAAATGGACAGGTAAGGAAACTTGTTTAGCTTGGTATTCTTTTTTCAGATAGTCCAAGCTCAGCTGGACGGCTGCTTTTCCTAGACCTTTGCCTTGATAAGGCTGATCAATCAAAAAGTTGATGATTTGATAATGATTGTCTCCCACATAAAAGGAAACAAAGCCGATTAAATCGTCATCTTGATAAATCGCTCGTGGTTGAAAATCAGAATTCAGCCACGCTTCTGCCAATGAAAACTCAACTGAATCCACATGGTCTTTTTCCAACAAGCCCGACTTTATGCCCAGACAGTCAAAAAAGTTTTCTTCTGTAATGTTACGTAAGAATAACATTAATTATACACCACCACCATAGCTGGTCTAAGCAGGCGTTCATGGAGTTTGTAGCCTTTTTGGAAGACTTGAGCGATGGTGTCTGCTGGGTTGTCGTCATCAGCTGGTAGGGTTTGAACTGCCATGTGGAGATTTGGATCAAAAGTTGTTGTCTCAACCTCTTCGACGCCTTCTTCTTTCAGGGCTTGGAGGAGACTATCTTGCACCATTTCGATGCCTTTTTTGACGTCGTCCGTCAAGCCTTCAACAGCTAAGGCACGCTCTAAGTTGTCCAGACTAGGCAAGATTTTTTTGGCCAAGTCCTGCGAACGGTAGCGTTGCAGGGTCTGGCGTTCTTCACTGGCACGTCGCTGAATGTTTTGCATTTCAGCGTGGGCTCGCAGGTATTTGTTTTCAAACTCTTCTGCTCGCTCAGTCGCCATTTCCAGCTCTGTTTTTTCTGGACTTTCAGTGACTTCTTCGGTTATTTCTACTGATTCGTCGACACCTTCTTCTTCAAGAATGTCGTCTTGTTTCACTTCTTCTGACATGCTTCCTCCTTTAATGTACTTCGTAATGATTGCTATTGAGATAGCGGTAATAGTCTTGCAGCTTCATGAAGAGGACTCGACTGATGACATTGATGAGGCTCATCTGCCGATGGTAATCCATGTCAATCGGTCCTATCAAGCTCATCTGCCCCATGCCCCGATAAGGGACTGGAAAGCGGTGATGAATGACAGTCAGCTCACTCAAGACAGACTCTCGTGCATCACCGACCAAGATAGCGGTCGTCTCCTGCTCTGTCACGGTTGACCGCAGGCTGACTGCCAAGGCTTGTGGGCTATCCAAAAACTGATAGGTCTCTGGACTGCCGTAGGTCAGCGTAGCCATTTTCCCAGCGACAAAGACAGTGTCTTGAAAAAGGGGCTGAAAAAGATAGTCCATGACATCCAGCACATTGTCCGTCGTGGTGAAATAGCGCTGCACCACTTGAGGAATCTCCGTCCGCAGGCGGTAGTGGATGTCCAAGACCGTTTGCCCGATGAAACGCTCATCAACCAACTGCTTGAGGGTCGCTAAATCCCGTGTCAACCAGTTTTTTGGAATGGCAAACTGAACGGTGACAGGCTTAGAAGCATCGAGTGTCAAGACAGCTAAGGCGTCATGGCTACTCAGCTGCACCACATCAAACTTGGTCAAGCGTTGCTGGGTCGGCTCCACATCGAGCAAGACAGCCGTGTAACCTGTCATCTCTGCCAGGACCTGTGCCGCCCGCTCCAAGATATCCTCTAGGCGAAAGGCTTCAAAGTCAAAGGCTTTGACCACCTGATAGACATCCGCCTCGTCCATCCACTCTCGATTGAGCGTGTGGGTCACGAAATACTGAAACCCAGCTCGGCTAGGCAGGCGACCGCTTGAGGTATGCGCCTTTTCCAGCAAGCCCAACTGCTCAAGTTTTGCCATGTCGTTGCGAATGGTCGCCGAACTAGATGACAAGACGTCTTGCAAGGCTTTGGAGCCAATCGGCTCATGATGCTGGGTAAAGAGCTCCACAATCAGATTCAGAATCTCTGTCTGCCGTTGGGTAATCATAGCGAGCTCCTTTCTATTAGCACTCTAAAGTATCGAGTGCTAAATCTTATACTCCTATTATACACCATCCTCTCTCCTTGTCAAGAAAAAATTAGCACTCTTTTACCAAGAGTGCTAATTTCAGTCTTAAGACCGAGAAGACTTCTTTTGTCTGAAGAATCGAATCACTAAAAGTGACATCACGACTAGCTGAACCAGAGCCAGAAGATTGACCCCCCCAGTCAGAAAGAGTTGTGGCTGATAGGTCTGTCCGTGGCAAAACAAAGCTGACAAAAGTCACAACATTCAGTAGCAGAGCTGCGATTGGTTGTTTTTTCATATTAGTTCCTTCTGTATTTCTTCCATAATTGGTAAAAACGGTAACCGACATAAAAACAAATCGGTACATCAATCATGGCAACTGTCACCGCTAAATCTAGCTTATTAAAGAATGAGCCGCCAGCAATAGTCAAGACAACCATGCTCAACAAAATCAAAAACCGTCTTATAAAAATTTGTCGAATCATCTCCCAGCGACTGGTCTCATCACTGAAAATATCATCATCTTCCACTTGGCTGGCAGGTTTTCTAAAAATCTCAAAACTGTTGCAGGTCGTTACAGGTTCCCAACCATAATCCCGATAGAGCTGGTAGTAAGTCTCCTGGTCAGCTCTGCCATTATCCTTAAAATCCAAGCGATAGACCACTTCTTGAGGCGCCGTTTCTTCAAAATGAAAGAGGCAGTCAAAGCGAATCTTGGTCAGCTTCCAGCCCTTGCGGTGCATGGCCGTCAGGTAGTTGGCTTCCTCCTCAAAATCGGTGATAAAAAAGAATTTCACTTCCGTCTTGGTTGTCATAGGCTTTCTCCTCTGCTGGTTTTATATAGGCGTTCGATCCGTGTCAACTCTAGAGCCAGAATCTCCCTACCCAGGGCAGTTATCTGGTAGATCTTGCGTTTTTCTTCTTCTCGTTTGAAGGCAATCAAGCCATCCTTTTCCATCTTGGATAAGGTGCCGTACATGGTGCCAGGGCTGATGATGACCTGTCCAGTAGTTAGCTCCTTGGTCCGCTGGGTAATCTCATACCCGTGCCGCTCCTCTTGTAAGGCAAAGAGGATATAAAAAGCCGTCTCGGTCATGGGAATGTAGACCCGCTTAATCTTCTCCTGCATAGCACTCCTTTCGTCTCTTGATATATCGAGGTTCGTTATACATTGATTATATCGCAGTGCGATAGTCTTGTCAAGAAAAAAGCAATCAGTTTACCTGATCGCTTTTCCTTTTATTTTTTTACTTCCGACGTCCTGGGCGTTCTGCGTAGCCGTAGTAGGCGTCTTCGATGATTTCTTGCATGTGGTCAACCATTGGCAAGCGTGGGTTAGCTGGTGAACATTGGTCTTCGTAAGCCAGAAGAGCCAATTCACGAGAGTATTTCTTGAGTTCTTTCTCGTCGACACCTTGGTCACGTAGGTTCATCTTGATACCGACACGCACACCGAGGTCATACACAGCTTTAGCGTAAGCCTCAACCGCTTCTTCCGGTGTAGCGCATGGCAAACCAAGCATACGAGCGATTTCTTGGAATTTCACATCCGCTTTCCAGTAGTTGTACTTCGGCCATGTTGTCGTCTTAGATGGGCGAGTACCATTGTAGCGGATAACGTATGGCAAGAGGATGGCGTTTGTCCGACCGTGTACGGTGTGGAAGCGTCCGCCAATCTTGTGCGCCATAGAGTGGCTCATGCCAAGGAAGGCGTTAGCAAAGGCCATACCAGCCATGGTGGAAGCATTGTGCATTTTCTCGCGCGCTTCGCTGTCAAAATCATTGACTGATTTTTCAAGGTATTCAAAGACTAACTTGATGGCTTGAAGAGCGAGACCGTCTGTGTAGTCGTTGGCAAAGTTTGAGGTATAAGCTTCTGTCGCGTGGGTCAAGACGTCCATACCGGTATCTGCTGCGATAAAACCTGGTACAGTCTCTACAAGAGCTGGATCCACAATGGCAATAGTTGGTGTCAATGAGTAGTCCGCCAATGGGTACTTGCGGTTATTGGCTTTGTCAGACACAACCGCAAATGGCGTTACTTCTGAACCAGTACCAGATGTAGTTGGGATACCGATGTACTTAGCTTTTGCACCCAATGATGGGAAGCGGAAGGCACGTTTACGGATGTCCATGAATTTTTGAACCAGATCACGGAAGTCCACTTCTGGTTGCTCGTAGAAGAGCCACATGATTTTCGCAGCGTCCATTGGAGAACCACCACCTAAAGCGATAATGGTATCTGGCTCAAAGGCACGCATCACTTCGGCACCACGACGAACAGTGGTGATGTCTGGATCTGGCTCAACATCTGAGAAGACTTGAACCGTCACTTTGTTAGAACGCAGGTTGAGCTGGTCAATCACACGTTGCACAAACCCTAGTTTTTCGATGGACTTGTCTGTCACAATCATGACACGCTCAAGACCTTCTGCAGTTTGCAGGTATTGAATAGAATTGCGCTCGAAGTAAATCTTAGAAGGTACTTTGAACCATTGCATGTTGTTTCTCCGTTTTCCGACTTTCTTGATGTTGAGGAGGTTGACAGCACTCACGTTGTCACCAACTGAGTTGCGACCGTAAGAACCACAACCAAGGGTCAATGATGGAATAAAGGCGTTGTAAACGTCCCCGATACCACCGAAAGTAGATGGAGAGTTCCAGATAACACGCATGGCACGCACACGGGTACCAAATTCTTTGGCAAGAGCTTCGTCCTTAGTATGGATCGCCGCAGAGTGACCAAGACCGTGGAATTCAACCATTTGACGGGCTTTTTCAAGACCATCTTCGGTGTCTTCTGCTTTCAAAACAGCGATAACTGGAGAGAGTTTTTCACGAGTAAGTGGCTCGTTTTCACCAACTTCAGCACATTCTGCCGCTAAGATGTTGGTACCTTCTGGTACTTTGAAACCTGCTTGCTCTGCAATCCATTCTGCTGGTTTACCAACGATGTTGGCATTGAGTTTTGCACCTGCACAGTTTTTGCTGTTGGCTTTCACGCCGAAGCAGAACTCTTCAAGGAGGGCTTTTTCTTTCTTGTTAACAAAGTAGGTGTGGTAAGATTTGAATTCGTCTACAAAGTCATCGTAGATCTCTTTGTCGATAATAACAGCTTGCTCAGACGCACAAACCATACCGTTATCAAAGGACTTAGACATCACGATGTCATGTACAGCTTGTTTGATGTCAGCTGATTTTTCCACATAAGCTGGGACATTACCTGCACCAACACCGAGCGCTGGTTTACCACATGAGTAAGCGGCACGCACCATGGCGTTACCACCGGTCGCAAGGATGGTTGCGATACCGTCGTGGTTCATCAGAGCTGCTGTTGCTTCCATAGAAGGTTCAGTAATCCATTGAATACAGTTTTCAGGAGCACCTGCTGCAATCGCTGCGTCACGCACGATTTGCGCCGCATGAGCTGATGATTCTTGAGCTGATGGGTGGAAACCAAAGACGATTGGGTTACGGGTTTTCAGGGCAATCAGAGATTTGAAGATAGTGGTTGAGGTCGGGTTGGTTGTTGGGGTAACACCGCAGACTACACCAACTGGCTCAGCAATTTGTGTGATACCTGTGATTGGATCATCTGAGATAACTCCAACAGTTTTCACACCACGCATGTTGTTGACCACGTGCTCACAGGCAAAGAGGTTTTTGGTGGCCTTATCTTCAAAAACACCACGTCCTGTTTCTTCGTAAGCATGTTGTGCCAAGATACCGTGCGCATCAAGGGCAGCAACAGATGCTTTTGCCACAATGTAGTCAACCTGTTCTTGGTTCAGTTGACGGAAAGCATCAAGCGCAACAAAACCTTTTTGCACCAACTCATCCACGTGAACTTGAGCTTTAAGTGCTTTGTCTTCTGGTTTAACTGATTTTTCAGCCATGGGTTTTCCTCCTCTGTTTAACAAGATTTTTTCTTGTTAATTTTTTCACATTTGTTTTACATGTTCATTATACAACTTTTCCATTCATTTGTAAACCCTTTTTGTGATTTTTTTAACAAAAGTCAACGAGTTTTTTATTTTGAACAAGAAAACGCTTACTGATATAGTTTACACCTTTCCTTTAAAAAAATCAAGTTTTTATATCAAGTCAATAAATTATCTAAATCATTACTACCCAGTTTTTGAACGTTCTCAAGCAATTCCTGCCTAGCAAACTTTTATTCTCCGAAGCACAGAAAAAACGATAAGAACTTCCCTGTTGCTGGACAGGTTTAATACCTTATCGTTACTTTTAATGTTTAAAGCTCGTAAGACCAAGGCTATAGTGGGTGAATCCATCTTAGGAATTATGGACTACACACCTAAAATTAGGTCAAAAAAATAACTTTGGTGTACTTTTATGGTTTCTAGCCATAAACATAAAATAAGAGAGGATAAAATTTATCCTCTCTCAGGCTTAGGTGTAATCAGTCTAATACGGTTAATAAAGAGCTTAATTTCCTAGTAACCATCATTCAAATCAGTTGACATTATCACTAAAATTTTATGTCATCTACTTCTTGACCAGGTCATCAAGGAGTGGTAGAACTACTATTTTCAAATTTTTTATCACAATTTCTTTATTTTGTCTGCTAAGCCTATAAATCTAATCGTTTTTTGATTCCCTCTAGGATATTATGCTTATTTATGCCTTACGGTGTAGAATAAAAATTTAAAAGATAGATTAGTTACTTAGTTTACTTTATTGAAGTTTCGCTGTTGTGATAACTCGAAGCGATTGTAGCCTTCTAAAAATTCCCGTCATTACTCTTTTTTATGACAAATTTTCTGTTTGGAAAATTAGTTATGAACTGAGAAGTAAAAATCAAAAGCAGGATGAAGAGAACAGCGACCAAGTTTCATCTGGGTTAAGACTGTGATAAATCGCAATAAAATGAACTATAGATTTTGATGGAATTGATCTAAGGATTTAACCAATGGATTCAAAAGTCCTAAATTACCATAACTATTAGACATGATGGAGACAATGTAATCACCTTTTGTTGTATAGATGATGCCCGCATCATTAGCTGCTTGATAGTCCAAGTCTCCAATCCATCCCGCCTTGCTCTGGGTTTTGTAAGTTTGTCCTAAAACAGACTTAATCGGTGATAGATTTGGTGTCTCAAACATGGCACCAATCTGTTTACCATGAGCCCCCCTCTTGGATGTACTCATAGTTGCTTTCCCAAAGAGCATGGAGTTCTTTTGGAGTCAAATCTGGACATCGGCGACTAATGCGATCACGACTAATACCTGATTGATCAGCCCAGTGATGTATAACCGCTTGACCATAGTTCTCGTGCAATTGAGCATAGCCCCTTGCTCGATTGCTTAGCAACAGCCTCCATAACTGTAGGGTGCTCTGCAATCTTCTCAGGATATTGCTCTGCTAAGCTGACTAGAAATGGTGCTTTAATGGTACTAGCACTCATAGAAGCGTTTATTGGCATTATACTCAATTCCTTTATTTGTACGAACATCAGAAAGTTTGAAACCAACTTGATACCCCTTATCTTCGATATGTTTAATTGCTGAAACGAGAGGCGATAACATATGCTCGTTTGCTACATAGTCACCAATTACATTAAATAATTTACCTGCAAATTGTTGGTTTTTTTCCTTATAACTCCCGCTAGCTGATGATAATTTAATCTTACCGAGATCTGTCCCAATAGTTACTTTGTCTTCATAGGTCGTATAGACATGGACGTGGCAGTCATCTGAGGTATTGGAATGATTTTATTTGTTAACCTTAACACTTGCCTGGTCATTAAATACCTTAGGTTCATACCATTTCAAATCATCTTGTCCTTTATCTTCCGACCAAACCGCTACGCGAACATGAGAAAATGGCTTAGTGTCCTTTGAACCAGTCACTTTGACCGTGAAATTAGTCTTATCTTCCTTGTAATCGACAACCTCGACTTTGGCAGGTGCCTTCTCGGCGACAGGTTTGGCTGTTTCAGTAGGTGTTGAGGAAGTTGATGTTCCTAAATCTTTTACAGGGACATAACTACGACTGCCAGAGTAGCTGACGTAACTGATCCACAGATAGTTGTCGTTCTCGACAGTTTTGTCATAGTTGGCTTTTTCACCTTCAGTGTAGTAGTCGCGGTCTGGTGCTGACATCTTAGGCTCGCTCTTGACCCCAACTCGCTCAGTAAAGGTATAAGTCCCACTAGCTGGTAGACTTTCCTCTGACACTTGGGAAGCAGGAGTAGTTGCGCTGGTCTCAACAGCAGCACGAACTGCAATAGCAGGACTAGCTTCGGCCGTAGGTGTCGTCTCACTAACAGTACTTGATTCAGCAGGCGTTATAGTTGTTGCCTGAGAGGGTTCGGTGGTTGGTGGTACGGGTGGTTGCTCTGCAGATGTTTCATTAGCGGCTACTTTACCAGAAGCCAATAGCATTCCCAGAAAAACAGGAATTGTCAAGTAGAACTTCTTGCGTTGATTTTTCATGATCATCCTCCTGGACTTATTATAGCATACAACCATTAATCATGCTACTTGCTTTATAATTTTTTATTCGTGAATTAACTTATTAAAACACCAAACTTGAAACTACAAACAATTTTATCCACATCATTAAGAATGAAAACATTCGGCTTCCGAAAATGAAAACTTCAAAACTCGCATTTTCATTGCTTTAAACATAAAACGAGAGAAGAACACAATTGTCCTCTCTCGGTTCTAGGAGTGATTAACCCACTACAGTTAATCAGTAGCCGGTTTTATTTGAAAGGCCGGAATCAATTTTTGACCGGTTTTGTTTTAGCTTCCTCAATTGCTTTTTGAATCGTTTGAGCGTAAAGCGTCGCACCTTTTACAATGCCGTCCCCATCACCTCCGAAGTGGATATTATCACTACCCACCCAAATATCTGGATTTGACAAAGCGGTCTGGTGCCAGTCAGCCAAGGTAATAAAATCATATGTCTTGGCTAGGGTTAGTTCATAATCACGAGTTTTTTGCGCAACAGGATTATCATATGTCGCTGAGTTACCGTCATAAGGCGTTATTAAGATTAAGTGGTAGCCTTTTGGCAATTGTTCTACCAGTCGGTCAAGCTCCTCCTGATAATTATAGATAGTATTAACACCCGTTCCAATGACAAGATACTTTGTTAAACTTCCGTTAGCAATATGGTTAGCAACAATCTCATTGGCTTGTGCGAGGTTGCGGCTCCCTTGCGCATCGACAAGAGCTTCAGGAAGTGCTTCTGTGATTGATTTGCTCGCCCGCAAGGTAACTGAGTCCCCAATGATAGTCACACCTTCTGTGATATCATATTTAGATGCTTTTTCTTGTCCAGCAAGAGTGCGTGTCTGTTGCAGTTGCGTCGCTGCCTGATGCAGGTTATCGACCATCATCTGCCGCTCAAAGTCACCAGTAGCAGGGGCAAAGCTGATAATGAGCAAGGCAACTGCTGTAAATACCGCAAGACCTCCTTGCAACCAGCGACGATAAGGGGCGATATCAATGACTTGACCCCAGATTTTTGCTTGTCCCCCTGCTAACCAAGGCTCAAGAAGGTAAAATGAAGCACTGGCAAAAATCAGTGATAAAGCAGTCGTGAGTAAAACAGCTAACAGGTTTGGCATTACTTCTTTAAAGATATTGTACAGTGGCCAATGAAAAAGATAAACACCATAGCTGATGTTAGCTAAAAAACTGAGCACCGGAGGCTCATTGACTCCGTCTGGTGTTCGGTCACTCCAAATGCGACAAACCACAATCAAGACAAGGGTTGCCAAACTAGACAAGAGAAAACCAAATAAATAAGAAAAAATATGATTAAAGTCCAAAAATAGACCCAATAGAAGAAGAACGAGACCAGCTCCCGTTGCCAGCAAGGCTAACTCTTGTTTTTTAAGCCGTTGGCTCAGGCGTCTGTAAAAAGATGTCGTCTCGAGCAATCCTACCAGCGTTGCCAAATAAGCCCCTAAAAAGAAGGGAAAAACATGAGTCAAACTAGAAAAGTAAATGGTCGAATAGTTGCTCACAAAGAAGCTACTGATAAACATGCTTGAAAATGTCACCAGCGATAAACAAGCAGACAAGAGAAATAAGTTCCCCCTCAGTCGGTTGATACGTGTTTCTCGTCGTGATAAGAACCAAACCAATAATCCCCAGAACAGGTAGAATTGGACCTCAATCGCCAAACTCCAGGTATGGACAAACAAATGCGGAATAAATTGCGCTTCGTAATTGCCACCTGTTAGGATTTCATAAAAATTGGTTACAAATCCTAGGGCTGCCGCCACCTGACGCCCGATACTGGCGACAAAGTCTAGTCTAACCAGTAGCGTGAAAGGCAAGGTGACTAAAACAGATAAGACCAACGGGGGCAAAATTCTGTAGAGCCGTCGTCTGGCAAAACTTGCTAAGTCAATCTGACCGGTTTGACTAAACTCATCGATAAAAACAGCTGTGACCAGATAGCCAGAAAAGGTGAAAAAGAGGTCAACCCCAATAAATCCACCTGAAAATTGCTTTTGAAAGAAGTGATAAGCCAAGACCAAAAGGAGACCGACCACTCGTATGATTGAAAACCATTTTATCTTCATTTTTGATAAATCCCTTGTTTAAATGTGCCGTCATAAACAGCTTTATCCTCAGTGTTTAAGACTCCTTTACCATCTGCCTGACCGTTTTTGAACTCCCCTTTGTAAGTCCAACCCAAATGAGAAACAAAGGTGCCTTCGCCGTGAAAGACGCCTTTTTTAAACTGCCCTTTATAAGAATCACCATTGTCATAAGTCAGCTCGCCATAGCCATTTAAGCGATGGTTTTGGACATCACCAACGTAAATTAAGCGCCCATCATCAAGAGTGAGCTCTATTTTTCGGCTAACCGTTGCCATCAGAAGGGTTAGGCTCATCAAGAAGACAAATAGAAAGGCTAATTTTTCTAACAAAGGACGGTCAAACGATTGGTTTTTAGCTATTCGGTTTAGTTGTTCTTTAATCTGTCCAACCATGATTGGCACCCCCTTGTTACTAAGTGATAAGTCTCTTCAAAATCGCCTGTGTACCAAGGGTCAGGAACTCCGCCATCGCAGAAGAGAAAGATTTTGTCATCGTAGCGACCTGCCGAAAGCTTTTTCAAATCAATGACATTTTGGTCGTCCATCCCAATCACCACATCATAGTCTTCCAAGTCTGCAAGACTAATCTGCTGCGATGTTTTGTGAGTGTCATAAGACACGCCGTAACGATTAAGCGTGTCTTGGGTGCCCCGATGAATTGGGTTACCATGCTCCCAGCTTGATGTGGCACGACTGACAACCGTCAGATGATGGTCATGGTCTTGCGCCAGCTGTTTCATCACAAACTCCGCCATCGGACTACGACAGATATTGCCAAGACAAACAAACGCCACTTTCATTTACTACTACCTCCGTAACATGCGAGATCAACCCCGACTAATGTAGGGAAACAAGAAACACCCTTATCAGTTGAATACTCATAAGGGATGATAACCTTATTGGTCAAAGATATTGCCAAGTTCCACCTTGACGGTATGTGATTTGACATCAATGCTAGACACACTAAGCAAAGATTTATAAGCGAAGTGCTCACGGTGCTCTTGGGTATTGTCTGCAAAAACAGCCACTCCAACCAAGGTTGAGTCAAACTCTTCCAATAAGCTGGCCATACCTGAGATTGTCCCGCCGCCTTTTAAGAAATCATCAACAATCAAGACACGGCTACCTGGCGCTAGGCTACGTTTGGACAAGAACATTTTTTCGATACGGTCTCCACTTGAACCACTAACGTAGTTAACACTGACCGTTGACCCTTCTGTGATTTTGAGGTCACGGCGAACGATAACAAAAGGCACATTAAGGACATTGGCCACAGCATTAGCTAAAGGCACCCCTTTGGTCGCAACTGTCATGACCGCATCAATCTTTTCTCCTTTGAAGCTATGAGCAATGATACGCCCGATGTTTCTCAGGAGTTTTGGTGTGCTCAATAAATCAGATAGGTAGATGTAGCCTCCAGGAAGAATCCGATTGCTTTCTGACAAGCGCTCGCACAGCTCTAAAGCTGTTTGACGGGCTTCTTCTTCTGAAATCATCGGTGTAAAAATGACACCCCCAGCCGCACCAGTAACGGTCTCCACCTCACCAATGCCACTGCTTTCAAAAGCTCTTTTAATGATGGAAATATCCTCAGAGATTGATGATTTTGCTGCTTCATATTTTTCAGCAAAAACATTCAAACCGGTTAATTTATAGGGGTTGTTAATCAAATAGTTGGAGATGACAACCATACGTTCACTGCGTTTTATTTTCATGTTATTAGCCACCTTTTCATGTTCTCCCCATTATATCATAATTCAAAAGAAAAGACGAACATTTTTGCTCAAATTGCCCGTCTCTCTTGGTATTCGTCTTAAAACCGTGGTTTGTAAAAGGATCGATTATCCATGGCAAAGATTTTTGCTGTCATTTCACCTGGTTCAATGCGATTGAGTGCTGTTGTCATCATCATCATCTCCGCATCGATATTATCAATCATATGGAGGATTTCTGCCTCCATAATCTTTGGACGAACAGGACTGCCATACTCCAACTGCCCATGGTGACTGAGCAGAACATGGCGGAGCACCGTCACATCTTCTTTAGTATCATCGATGTTTAGTTCAGTGATGATCTTGGTAATTTCTTCATTGACCAGGGCAATATGCCCAATCAAATTCCCCCTGATGGTATACTCCGTATTGTCAGGACCAGTTAACTCGATAACCTTAGCCAGATCATGGAGCATTACCCCAGCATAGAGCAAGCTCTTGTTGAGTGCAGGGTAAATATCCCCAATCGCCTCTGCCAAGCGAACCATGGTCGCTGTATGATAGGCCAAACCTGCCTCAAAGGCATGGTGATTGGTCTTTGCAGCAGGGTAGGTAAAAAATTCTTTGTTGTACTTACGGTATAGGGCGCGAACGATGCGTTGCCAAGTCGCATTTTCAATTTTAAAGAGCATCTGCTCCAGATAATCACGAACATCCGCAGAGTCAACTGGTGATTTCTCCTTAAAATCAGCAGGGTCATTCGGCTCGCCATCTTTTGGCAACCGCATGACGAGCTGATTGACCTGAGGCATCCCATTGTAAACTTCTCTGCGTCCTTTGACTTTTACCACACGTCCTGTGGTAAAGGTGTCGATATTGTAGGGTTGGGCATCCCAGAGGTTACCTGAAATTTCTCCAGTATCATCTTGGAAGGTCAAGGCAATATAATCTTTGCCTGCCCGCGTCTTTCTGACGTCAGCCGATTTGATGAGATAGAAACCAGTAAAAATCTCATCCTTTTTCATTTGATTAATCTTCATTATCTTCCTCATCTTCTAAAAGGGGCAAATCAAGTAGCGACTGGGTCTGACTGTCTTGATAGGCCTCAATGGTGGTCAAGGCACGCACGATAGCATTAGTTCTGGTCGTTAAAACGCTGTCCAAGGTACGACTGGCGGTATTGAGCTGTTTTTGCGCCTTAGTTAAAAGCCCAGAAAACTTCCCAAATTCCGTCTTAACATTGCCCAAGACCTTACTGATGTCATCCGCGTTTTTTTGGATATTGAGGGTCTTAAAACCAACTGATAGAGCGTTCAGTAGAGCCGATAAGGTCGATGGCCCAGCCACCAAAATCTGCTCCTCCCGTCGCAAGCGGTCAAAGAAATCAGCCTGCCTAACCACCTCGGCATAGAGACCTTCCGTCGGTAAAAAGAGAATCCCAAACTGGGTCGTTTCAGGCGGGTTCAGGTATTTTTTTTGAATGTCCTTGGCGAAGCGTTTGACGCTGGTCATCAGGGCTTTGCGGTGCTGATCAATGCCGTCACGGTCAGCCAGTTCATATGCCTCTTCCAGACGGTAATAGTCTTCTAGCGGAAACTTGGCATCGATGGGCAGATAGACTGGGGTGTCTGATGCTTGGCCAGGGAGTTTAATCGCATATTCGACTCGCTCACTAGAACCTGATACCGTCGCAAACTCACGTTCGTATTGGCTAGGGGTCAGCATATCCTCAATAATCTGAGCCAGTTGAATTTCTCCAAGAATCCCCCGTGTCTTGCTACCTGATAACACTTTGCTCAGGCTACCAACATCACGCGCTACTGTCTTCATTTCCCCCAGACCTTGATTGACACTCTCCAGCTGCTTGGATACCGTCTCAAAGGAGGTCTGCAAGCGCTGATTGAGGGTTTGATCGAGTTTTTCAGATACCGTTTGGCGCATATCTTCCAAGCGATGCTCATTAGAGGTCTGCAAATCTTTAATCGCAAGTGTCAGCTGGGTCTGCAACTGCTCCAAGCGGTGATCCGTCTGATTGCGACTGGCTGTTAAATTATCGTATAAAGCTTCTCGTAGGTCACTAGATTGCTGATAAAGCCCATCTTGCAGGCGGAGCAACTGCTCCTGTTGGGCAAGGAGCTGATTTTTTCCTGCCATGTCAATTAAATAAGTCAGTTGGTCTGAGAGGTTATCAGCTTGGTTCTCTAAAGTTTTGATGAGTTGATCTTGCTGTTGCCGTTGCTTCCAGAGAACGATGATCAGCACCAACAACACCAAAACCACCATGACAAGGGTCAACAGAGCCATCACGCCCTCCTATCTCGGGACTGAATCACCACTGCATACCCTTCATCTAGGCTAAAGCAAACGGGCTGTCCCAAAAATTCATTGCTACTATAGATTTTTTTTTGGAAAAATGTGCTGCGCGTCATCTCGTATTTAGCTCCTTGAATGGTGAATTGTCCCTCGCCTGATGCCATAAAAGCAAGATAGGTCATCCCTTCTGCCTGTGTGACCTCATGGCTGCCAACCGGGAAAAACTGGACACGGTTCAGGTCATCGACCAAAACCAGTTGCTGCATGTAGGGCGCAAGTTCTGGGTCGCTGGGCAAGAAGAGATTGGACAATTCATGGTCCAGTCGCCCACCAAAGGCACCAAAAATTGTCACTTCAGCTGTCGGGTATTGGGCAAAAATTAGTTTGAGGGCGAGTTCAGCATCCGTGTCGTTTTTTTCAGCCGGCGCTTGATGAAGTATCAGAGCATGATGTTTGATGGTCGCAAGCTCTTCTGCTGTCACCGAATCAAAATCCCCCACTGCCATATCCAGCGCCAGCCCATGTTCCAAAAGAAAGAGACAGGCTCGGTCAACACCAACATAAGCATCGAAGGTACGTGGCACAAGAGTCGGCTGACCACCCAAGCAGAGGGCAATCCTAGGCATCTAGCACCTCACGCAGGCGAGCAACACCAGCTGTCAGGTCTTGCTTGAACAGGTAGGAACCAGCGACAAAGACGTTGGCGCCTGCTTCTTTTGCTAGGACAATGGTCTGGTCATCAATGCCACCGTCCACCTCGATATCAAAGCTCAAGCCAAGGCGAGCACGCTCTTTTGCGATTCGAACGACCTTGGACATGGTTTCTGGAATAAAGGCTTGACCACCAAACCCTGGGTTAACCGTCATGATGAGCACCTGATCGACCAACTCTAGCACAGGAAAGAGGGCTTCAACTGGCGTGCCAGGGTTAATGACCACACCAGCCTTCATACCCGCTGCCTTGATTTTTTGCAGTGCACCATGAATGTGGGTAGTGCTCTCAGTGTGGATGGTCATAATATCTGTCCCTGCTTGGGCGCAGGCCTCCACATAACGCTCTGGATTAACCACCATGAGATGGACATCAAAGACCAGCTTGCTGTGTTTGCGCATACTGGCAACAACATCTGTCCCAAAACTAATATTAGGCACAAACTGACCGTCCATGAGGTCGATGTGGACATAGTCTGCACCGCTTTTCTCAATGCGCTGCAATTCACTGGCAAAATTGGCGTAGTCAGCAGCTAGGATGGATGGGGCGATTTTGTAAGAAGACATGGGTTACCTCTTTCTACATAGATATGGGAACGACGGCTTTAAAAAGGGGACAAGGATATGTCATTTATTTTTTCTTAGCAACTTTTTTGTAAGTTCCACGGCGGTTGTCAATTTCGCTGAGCAGTTGCAAATAGTTATCATACCTAACCTGCCAGATGTCACCAGCTGCTACTGCCGGTTTCACGGCACAGGCTGGCTCATGGGTATGGGTACAGGTGCGAAACTTGCAAGACTGGCTGACCTTTGAGATGTCTGGAAAGGCCTGGTTGAGGTCTTCGCTAGTGGTCACTTGATAGTCGAGGGAGGAAAAACCTGGGGTATCCGCAATCTTGCCACCGAAGACATCATAAAAACTGACCGCTCGCGTGGTATGGCGTCCTCGACCTAGACTATCTGAAATCTCGCCTGTTTCGAGCTTTAAATCTGGGGCAATTTTATTGAGTAGAGTAGACTTGCCCACTCCAGTTTGTCCCATAAAGATCGTCACCTGATTAGTCAGAAGAGGCGCTAGCTCCTCGACACTATAGCAGACCTCATAACCTATCTTCTCATACTGCCTGCGAATCTCGTCCAGCTCTGCCATTTCCCCAACTAAATCCAGCTTGGTAATGTAAATGATGGGGTGAATCTGCTTGTGCTCCAAAAGCACCAAAAAGCGATCCAGCAGGTTGGGATTGAAGTCAGGCTCACGCGCCGACATGATAACGACCGCCTGATCAATGTTGACGATAGGTGGACGCACCAAAGCGTTATGGCGTTCCTCGATGGCTAGGATATAACCCTCTGACTGCTCCTCAGCAGAAAAGTCAACCCAATCGCCTACATAAGGCGTCTGTCCTGTCTTTCTAAAATTGCCACGCGCTCTGGTTTGATAAACCTGTCCGTCTGCCTCAACATAGTAAAAACCTGCCAAGGCCTTAATAATTCTTCCTCGCAAATGAACTCCTCTGTTTTTGTTTTTATTATACCATACTTTATCAAATGTCTCTAGTATAGGTACTGGGGCTGAGACAAAAGTCTCCAACTTCAACGTTGATAAGGTATTACTTGCAATACGCAGTGATCGGAAGCAACTTTTACTGGCTTTGCCAGTTTTAGAGCTGCCCTTGCACAGTTCATTAGGTATTTCAGCACCAATGAACCACTGCTGAATGCTTCAAGGTGCTTGAGCCTTGACGGTGGGGAATCGTGAGTTGCAAAGCAACTCTCCTCCCTAATACGCTGATGCTATCAGCTATAACAGCCCTACTCAACTTTGCGAGGGGTGAGCAACAACATCGACCCCCTTGGGTTATCGATTTTTGGCCCACTCCCTCGTTCACTCTGGAAAACTGCTACTGAATGACTAGGAAGGTTAAAAAAGTTCTGCCTAAGGCTTGATTTTTTTCATAAAATCAGCTAAGATAGTTATATCACCTGCGGAGGTGGTGGAACGGCAGACACGCATGCTTCAGGCGCATGTGCCCGTAGGGTGTGAGGGTTCAAATCCCTTCCTCCGCATTTCTTTAGACAATTACTGAGTTGAAGACAGAAACGTTTCAAGTACTGTTCTTCAACTTTTTTCTTTTCCTTGAACTTTTTAGAAAAGAATTTTCTGTAAATGCTCTGCGGCATTATTTGAAAATACCTACCTGATTTGCCCCTGCTCAGCTTCAACTAAAAAGCTACTTTTCCTTAGTTTTCTAGCAGATATCAACATGAGCGAGCGAAAATCTGTTATAATGCTACTGATAGGCTTACTAGAATGGAATAAAATCCATTTCCTTCTATCTTTTCATCACCCTAAGGTGTGACACTATTACCCTACTAGACTAAATGTTGCAAAAAGACACCCTCACAAAAAATTGTGGGGTGACTTTCCATTTTTTAATCGCCTTAACTCATTGAAAAGGCTATAATACTAGGCTTTCAGCCTTAAACAATCTGATATCGATTATTTAAGAGTAACAATAACACACGTTACTCTGTTGGTGATATAATAGGCTTTTTAGCCTTTACTCAGAGTTTGGCAGGAATTTTGGCATAAAATGGAATCTAGTCCTGCACTAATTACATTTTGAGTGATTTCTTCTGATACTGTTTTATCTAATGCATTAAACCAGTGACTATATGTATTCAAAGTTGTAGATTTATCAGCATGTCCCATTCGTCTTGCTACATATAAAATATCTTTCTGCAAAACATTTATGAGATAAGAAGCATGGCTATGTCTCAAACCTTTTCCTGTTATCACCGGTACTCCAACTTCTTGAGCTTTTCTCTTGATAATTCGACAGATTGTTAATTTACAAAACGGTTCACCAAATTGTGAAATGATGTAATCTGTATCTTGATTGGAAACTTGATTTTTTCGCCAGTTTTCCAATACTGATATTGTCACATCATCTAATTCAATAAGGCGTTCTCCAGCTGGTGTTTTGGTTTGGTCTTTGCGGTACCAATTTCCATTTTCATCCTTTTCCAAGGTTGTATGAACCTTCAAGAATTTATGCTCAAAATCGACATCTTCCCACCATAACGATAAACCTTCACTCACACGAACACCTGTCATATAATATAACCAAATAGTTGTGAATCTTTGTAACTCTTCGTAATCTTGTAAATCAAATGATTTAATAAAGTTCTGAAACTCAATATAAGTCCAAAATGGTGTATCAGGGTGCTTGCCTCTAGGATTATCTAACGCCTTGCATGGCATTGATGAAATATATCCTAATCTCTCAGCATAACCCATGCATGCCTTAAATCGTGACCATAAATTCTTCGCATAGTTTTCAGAGTAATGTTCTGAAAAGGCACCCCTTTTCTGTACAATTTTTATAAAGTGTTTTTGTTAAGCGATAACTCGCTTAACCATAGGTGT
>NZ_JBGTZA010000001.1:0-95033 GCF_041807805.1 Streptococcus sp. E29BA | reverse complement strand
TTTATCTTCGTAGCTCAATTTCATAAAAAAGCACCCCATTCGTTAGATTATCTGTCTAACTTTTGGGGTGCGGTTCATTGCACTGCTGGGGCTTTTCCGTTGCTCATGGTCTAGGAAACATCATCCTTTCGCGGAATCAATATAACACATTTACGGAGCAGGTGCAAGGAAGTGCGTTTTTTGAGAAGTTCTGACTTTTAAAAATAAGTCTATTTATTTTTGTTTTTAATGACAAAGTAGACCCAAGCGAATGAACAGAGGTTAAAAAAGGCAAATGAAAAAACTGTGAGGATGATAGCTTTTGTGTCTAAATAACCCATTTCGAGACCTCTTTTTAAAAACAACAAGGTTGCAGTTTCGATGATAGTCAAAAGTAAAAAAAAAATTTCTGCCTTAAACATAGTGTTACCGCTTTCTTTTTATTTGGTTTTATTGTATAATAAAAATTGAAAAAAATCAAAAATATAAAGGATTTTGATGACTTCTGTTGCTACTCTATTCTTTCAGATTTTGGTCGAAGTGACCTCACTCATTTCTTGAGTAATGGTTAAGCAGACTTGTCTCTGTCTTCGTTCAGGTCTTGATAGATGGTTTTATAATATCCCTTAAAAGGGCATCCTCCTCTCTTTCTGATACTGTTTCTGAGAGCAGATAAAGATGTCCTTTTCTTGCGTGTCATTTTACAGATGAGAGACCGATAATTTTCCTCTGTTCAATTCAATTTAGGCTGTTTATTTCTTAAAATTATGTTATAATAGCACTAAAGATTAGATTGAGGAATACTATGAAAAAATCTTATCGAGTGAAGCGTGACAGGGATTTTCAGCTTGTATTCAAAGAAGGTCAGAGCTATGCCAATCGCCAGTTTGTGGTCTACAGTTTAAATAGACAATTAGCTCACTTGAGATTAGGGTTATCCGTCAGCAAAAAGCTTGGAAATGCTGTTCGTCGCAATCGAGTGAAACGCCAACTGCGCCATCTCATCATGGAATTTGAGCCTGATTTGAAAACCTATGACATGGTGATTATCGCTCGCAAGGGTGTCGAAGACTTGACCTATGTGCAGATGAAGCAACACCTCTCTCATGTTTTAACCAAAGCAAAGCTTTATAAGGAGACGATCGCTTGAAAAAAGGGAAATTAACCATTTTAATGCTATTCAGCCTGCTGTTCTTGGTCGGCTGTCAATCAAGTAGCCAAGTCGCAGATATTACTAGTTCATCAACCTCTCTATGGGAAAAGTTTGTCTTTTTCTTTGCTCAAATGATTAAAAGTCTATCATTTGGAGGTCTGACTGGCTTAGGTATCATCCTGTTTACAATTGTTATTCGGATTGTTCTGCTACCACTTTACAATATGCAGATTAAATCGAGCCAGAAAATGCAAGCACTTCAACCTCAATTGCGTGCTTTGCAAGCCAAGTATCCTGGTAAGGATATGGACAGCAGGGTGCAGTTGTCGGAGGAAACACAAGTTCTCTATAAGGAACAAGGGATCAACCCTTGGGCAAGTTTTCTGCCACTATTTTTGCAGTTGCCTATTCTAATGGCGCTCTTCCAAGCCCTTACTCGCGTTGAGTTTTTACGAGAGGGACATTTTCTTTGGTTAGAAATTGCCAAGCCAGACCCATACTTTATTTTGCCAATTTTAGCAGCTGGGTTTACGTTCTTATCAACTTGGCTGACCAGCAAAGCGAACCCAAACAAGGATACGATGACGACGGTAATGACCTATATCGCCCCTGGATTGATTTTACTTTTCGCTGTGCAGGTTGCTAGCGGTGTGGCCCTTTACTGGACAGTCTCTAATGCCTTTCAAGTGGTCCAGCTCTTACTATTTAACAATCCCTTTAAGGTCATTGCAGAGCGTGAAGCAGCTGAACGTGCGGTTAAAGAAAAAGAAGCAAAAATCAGACGAGCTAAGAAAAAAATGGCGAAACGTCGCTAACCTTAGTCGAGTATAAAAATGAAATAGAGAAAAGCAGTTGTATCAAGGAGGAAACAATGGCAGTATTTACAGGGGTCAACGTTGAAGAAGCGGTTGAAAAAGGTCTGACCAGTTTAGGCTTAACACGTTCACAGGCGAATATTGTTATTTTGGCCAAGGAATCAAAAGGATTTTTAGGATTATTTGGTAAGAAACCAGCTCAAGTCGAGATTTCTCCACTGGTTGAAAACCGTGAGCAAGAAGAATTGGCTTCAGAGCCTGTCCGAGTTGAGGAACCAACTAGTCAAGTTGTTGCAGACGAGCAAGTGTCCTTATCAGAGCAGACAGAGAAAACTGCACCAAAGCAGGAAGATAAGGACTTTGAGGCTTTTATTGCTCAGGAATTTGATGGGATTGAAGAGGCTGTCGAAAGCCCCAAAATGATTGAACAGGCTCAAGAAGATGTTTTGTCTTATGTTCAACAGATTATTTATGATATGGATTTAGAAGCTGATATTAGCATTAAAAGAAGTCGGCGCCAGCTCATTTTGCAGATTGATACTCCTGAGCCAGGTCGTATTATCGGCTATCATGGCAAGGTTTTGAAATCTTTACAGCTTTTAGCTCAGAACTACTTGCATGATCGCTATTCTCGCCATTTCAATGTGATGCTTAATGTTCACGATTATCTAGAACATCGTACAGAAACTCTGGTCGATATGGCTCATCGCTCTGCGCGCCGAGTGCTAGATAATGGACGTCCGCATCGTTTGGAACCGATGAGCAACAACGAGCGTAAAATTATCCATAAAACGATTTCTCAAATTTCTGGTGTTGAGAGTTATTCAGAAGGTGAAGATCCAGAACGTTATGTTGTCATCCTATCTAGAGATTAGTCATGCTTACGCACTTGTACTCGCGAGTACAGGTGCGTTATTTTTTATCATGTCGGGATGCGTGAGCAACTTCATTTTTTAGAAGTCAATATGATTTGACACTCAGCAAGTCTTTTTGCATGTCACTCCCCTGTCTTTTACTGCAAATATCTATACAAAACTAATCGAATATGATATAATGAAAGCGATTAACAAGGAGGGAAAAGATGATTTTTTTGACCAACGACCGCTTGCGGGTAGAGATTTCAGAACCTGGGGAGCGACCAAACGATACCCATCGTTTTGATCGTGCAGGCTATATTTCAAATGTTGTTTTGGATGGAGATACTCATTTTGGGGCTAATGAGCCCATGAACCTCAGGCATCCATCGTCAGGTGGACGAGGACTATGTTGTGAGTTTAGTGCTGATTTTAGTCAAGGCACTGAGATTGGTGAGTATTTCCCCAAATTGGGTGTTGGCTTGATTAAACAAGATTCTAATCAGGGCTACCGTTTTGACTACACTTATCCTGAGGTGACGCCTTATCCTGTTAGCTTTACTCATACAGCTACCTCTGCGGAGTTTGTCACAGAAGCTCTGCCATGCCGTGACATCGCCGCGACAATCCGTAAAACCATCACGATTGAGGACAACAGGCTGATTTTGGAGGGGGAAATCACAAATGTTGGCGAGCGTGTGATGGAGACCGAGGAGTACTGCCATAATTTTCTCAGCATTGATGGTATGGCGATTTCACCTGACTACCGCCTGGAATTGCCCGACATGCCAGATCTTGGAACGGAGCGCCTAGAGGGCTGGGGTGGTTATGATCACAATAATTTTATCGCGGATGGTCGTGCTATTCGCTTTGACAAGTGCGAGACTGATGTGTCGCTTAGTGTCTTGTCAACTGAAGGAATCGCTGAGCAGGACACTTTTACGTGGAAGTTGCTGCATCAGGGAGCTAAGGCGAGTGTGACAGGGATTGACAGTGTCAAACCGACCAGTCTTCTGCTCTGGGCGACCGACCACATCGTCAGTCCAGAAATCATTCAGACGATTCGCATTGCTCCAGGTGAAAGTCACCAGTGGAAACGTTGTTGGATTTTTGAAGCCCAAGAGCGCTAATAACTTCAATCGCGCGAAACAATATCATGCTGGATAGCGGTAGAATAGGTTTAGCACCGCTTGTCTTCGATTTTTCGAGATTGACTGAAGATGATCATGGAGGAGGCGCCTTGTAAAGTTGCTTTTTAGGAGGTTGTGATGACAGACTTTATCTTTTACTACTTTCATCTCGTTCCCTTTTCTATATTTGCTATCATACTAGCTATTTTTGGTTTTCAGCTGATTCGCTTTTTGTTCCAATGGCAAAGCGATAACCAAGTAGAGCGCTTGACGAGAGGAGCTCGCCTAGTGACCAAGCGTCAGCAGGTTAGGGGGACCAACAATGCTTACACCTACTACTATGTCACCTTTGAATTTGCTGATAAGACCCGTCAGGAATTTCGGGTCAAAAGCACCGATTACGGTCAGCTCGCAGAAGGTGATGAGGGGGAGTTAACCTATCAAGGCACACGGTTTGTAGCGTTCAAGAGAATATAATGGTACTGCTGACCAGAGTAATCTGGTCAGTTTTATGGTATCATAAGTATGGGATAAAAGGATAAAGGAAACGATTATGCCAAGAAGTCATTTTAACCAATATGTGTTTGATAGAGGATGCTGCAGGGCGCTTTGTTATGCAATTTCGCTCACCAGAACGCTATGCTTGGTCTGGCGCCGCCCTACCTGGTGGCCACATTGAGGAAAAGGAGAGTCTTCATGCCTCGGTTGTCCGAGAAATCAAAGAAGAAACAGGGTTAACCATAGTTAATCCTAAATTGGTGGGGGTCAAGCATTTTCATACCCGAGATGACGGTACCCGTTATTTAGTCTTTCTTTACCGAACGACAGAGTTTACGGGAGAGATTCAATCTTCTGAAGAAGGGGAAGTGGTCTGGGTGAGTCATGACGACATTGCCTCAGGTAGGGTAGAATTGGCGGACTCTATGGATGATTTGTTGACCTTTTATTTCAATGATGCCCACTCAGAACTCTACTATGAACGAGATGCAGACGGGATCTTGCAGCGGATTTTCTTTTAACTAACAAAAAATTGGTAAGCCTTATTGCTAAATAGCAGAAGGCTTACCAATTTTTTTGATGCTTTGGTTATTGTTGGATGCTTATTGTTGTTTCCCTTGAAAATATTAGTCGTATTTGGCATCTATTTTTAGTGATCAAGGCTGGCGGTGTCCTGTTATGGGACACGAGTGCTGTCTAGTTTTTATGGGACTAGTTGGTTTTGTCATCGCACAAAAAAACACCGAATCGGTGCGCAAAATGTATACGGACAAAGCCTTATTTTAACGTGCTGTGCTGTTTCGAATAGCTCCACGGGTTCAGTATAACATGAGTTATAAAACTTGTCAAGTAATTTTTTAGAAAACCTACAGCTGTAAAACTAAGTAAAATCTTGTTCTTATTCTATCAAAAAATAGGCCAATCGGGTAGCTAAATGCTTGCTTATTTTTAAAATAAGAGTACAATATAGTTATAAATATTTTACTTAAGGGGTTATTTTATGAAGAAACCATATTCTATCGGACTTGACATCGGTACCAATAGCGTCGGATGGAGCTTGATCACGGATGATTATAAGGTACCTGCTAAGCGGCTGCCGGTTATGGGTAACACTGGTAAGACTCATATTAAGAAGAATCTGATGGGTGTCTTGTTATTTGATGAGGGGCAGGTTGCGGCAGATCGCCGTATGAAGCGGGTGTTTCGTCGTCGGCTAACCCGTCGTCGCAATCGTCTGCGTTACTTGCAGGAAATCTTTGCTGAGCCCATGCAGCAGGTGGATGAGACGTTCTTTCATCGGTTAGACGATGCTTTTCTGCGTGTTGAGGACAAGCAGTGGCATAAGCACCCCATTTTTGGAACTCTAAGAGAGGAGTTAGCTTACCATGAGACTTTTCCAACGATTTACCATTTGCGTAAACACTTGGCGGATAGTCCTGAAAAAGCAGATCTGCGGTTGGTTTATTTGGCGTTGGCACATATCATCAAATACCGCGGGCATTTTTTGCATGAGGGGAAATTGACCTCTGATTATACGGATGTTCAAGCCCTATTTGAGCAATTTTTGGAGGTGTTTGATGGGTTACGGGGGACAGAGCTAAGCCATCAACCTCTAATGGTCAAGGATATCTTGACTGCAAAACTCAGCAAGTCGAAAAAAGTGGAGCAGGTTCTGGCTTTGACACAAGGACTGGATAAAGAGGCGAAAGCAGCTCTCAAACAATTTCTGAACTTGACGGTCGGTTTGCAGGCTAATTTTACTTCGATTTTTAGCTTGCCTGAAGATGTGAAGCTGCAATTATCGAAGGATTCCTATGAGGATGATTTGCAAGGTTTGTTGACGCAGCTGGGAGATAGTCGCTATGAAGAGCTGTTTCAAGTGGTGAAACAACTGTCGGATGCTATCGTCTTGTCAGGGATTCTAACCACAAATGAGGCGACTCACGCCAAATTATCGGCGGTTATGGTCAAGCGTTATCAGGATCACAAGGACGATTTACAAAAGCTGAAAGACTGCTTGAAGGAAACGTCGCATGACCTTTACAGAGAAGTCTTTAGCTCAAAAAGCAAGACAGGCTATACCGCCTATATTGAACAGGGGTTATCTCAGGATGCGTTTTACAAATACCTGAAGGGTATTTTGAAAGGTGTTGGGGGGCGTGAGTACTTCCTAGAAAAAATTGAACAAGACAATTTCCTTCGCAAGCAACGAACCTTTGATAATGGCTCTATCCCACATCAGCTTCACTTGGAGGAATTGCGGGCTATTCTAAACCGTCAAGGGAAGCACTATCCGTTTCTTGAAGAAAACAAGGCAAAAATTGAGCAGATTTTGACCTTCCGGATTCCTTATTATGTGGGACCATTGGCGAATGGTCAGAGCCAGTTTGCTTGGTTATCACGGAAATCGGATGATAAGATTCGTCCTTGGAATTTTGATGAAATTGTTGATAAGGAAGCGTCAGCGACCGCCTTTATCGACAAGCTCACCAACCGAGACCCCTATTTGCCAAATGAAAAGGTTCTCCCCAAGCACAGTCTACTTTACCAGGAATTTACCGTCTACAACGAGCTGACCAAGATTCGTTACGAGGCAGAAGGTCAAAAGAAACCATGTTTCTTTGATGCCAACATGAAGCAGGAGATTGTCGACCATGTCTTCAAGGAGCACCGTAAGGTGACCCAGAAGGTCTTAATGGCCTATTTGGACAATGAATTTCCACAGTTTCGGATAACGGGGCTTATTGGCTTAGATAATGAAAAAGGCGCCTTTAATGCCTCCTTAAATACCTACCACGATTTGAAAAAGATATTGGGACGTGCCTTTTTGGATCAGCTGGATAACCAAGAGGTGTTAGAAGAGCTTGTCCATACCTTAACGGTTTTTGAAGACAAGGAGATGATTAAGCAACGGTTGTCTCAGCATTTTTCGGGGACTGTTCTGAAACAGCTGGTGCGTCGCCATTATACTGGCTGGGGACGCCTATCACGCAAACTCATTCATGGGCTGAAAGACGACCACAGTCGTAAGACTATTTTGGATTATTTGATTGATGATGGCTATAGCAATCGTAACTTTATGCAGTTAATCAATGATGATGGATTGAGTTTCAAAAAACAAATTGCGGACGCCCAAGAACAGCATGATAGCGAGGATATCAAGCAGGTCATTGCTGATTTGCCAGGTAGCCCAGCCATTAAAAAAGGGATTTGGCAGAGTATCAAGATCGTTGATGAGTTGGTGAAGGTCATGGGATATGCACCTGAACATATCATCATTGAAATGGCACGAGAAAACCAGACGACAGCCAGGGGACGAAAAAATGCTCAGGAACGGTTGAAACGTTTAGAAGAGGCTTTAGGAGGTTTGGGAAGTGCCATCCTTAAGGAAAAGAAGCCTGATTATATAGAGGGTGACGTTCAAAACCATCATTTGCAAAATGATGCCCTCTACCTTTACTATCTCCAAAATGGAAAGGATATGTATACAGGTGACGCACTAGATGTTAATAAATTACCGGATTACGATATCGACCATATTATTCCACGGAGCTTTATAAAGGACGATTCTCTGGATAATCGTGTTTTGACGACTTCTAAAGAAAACCGAAAAAAATTAGATAATGTACCGTCAATGGAAGTTGTTGCTAAGATGCGACCGTTTTGGGAGCAGCTGTACCGTTCTCGTCTTATCAGCAAGCGCAAATATGACAATTTGACAAAAGCTAGTCGTGGTGGGTTGACAGAGGAAGACAAGGCCCGTTTTATCAAGCGTCAGCTAGTGGAAACACGGCAAATCACTAAGCATGTTGCTCGCTTGCTGGATGAGCGTTTCAATCCAACAGTCCTTGATGGCAAACGTCAGCGAACCGTTCAGGTGTTGACATTAAAAGCCAGTCTTACCTCACAATTTAGAGAGCTATTTGGTCTTCACAAGGTGCGGGAGATCAACGACTATCACCATGCCCATGATGCCTATCTCAATGCAGTGATTGGTAAGGCCCTTTTGACCCGATATCCTCAACTGGCTCCAGAGTTTGTCTATGGGGAGTACCAAGTAAGAAAACGGTCAATAACTGATGCTAAAGCTACCGAAAAAACCTTTTTCTACTCCAACCTCATGAACATGTTCCAAGAAACCATTCGTTTGTCAAATGATGTTATCATCGAGCGACCGATGGTGGAAATCAATGAAGAAACTGGCGAAATTGCTTGGAATAAGAAGAAACACATGGCCACTGTTAAAAAGGTTTTATCCTATCCGCAGGTCAATATTGTTAAGAAGACAGAAATTCAGAGCGGTCGCTTCACGAAAGAAACGGTACTACCAAAAGGGGATTCAGACAAGCTGATTGCTCGAAAAACCAAGGAGGTGTACCTGGACCCTAAAAAATATGGGGGTGTGGATAGTCCAACGGTGGCCTATGCCGTTCTTGTGGTGGCTTCTGTTGAAAAAGGCAAGGCGAAAAAGCTGAAGCAGGTCAAGGACTTGGTTGGTGTGACCATCATGGAGCGCCAGCAGTTTGAAAAAGATTCGATAGCCTTTTTAGAAGCAAAAGGTTATCGTCAGATTCAAAATCATCACATGATTAAATTGCCAAAATATAGTCTGTTTGAATTTGAAAATGGTCGTCGACGCTTACTCGCTAGTTCTGGTGAATTGCAAAAAGGCAATCAGCTAGTTTTACCACATCATCTAGTAACTCTCTTGTACCATGCTCAGGGAGTAGACGGAAAAAATGCTGGCGATCATCTTACTTATTTGAAGGAGCATCGGGCTTTATTTGATGAATTGTTTGAAATGATTGTGGCGAATGCCCAACGGTTTGTGTCAAAACCAAAGGCTGTGGAGAGTTTAATAGAGCAATTTACCCAGAAAAAAGAGACGAGTGATCTCAAGGAACTGGCCAAATCGTTTGTTGATCTCTTGAAATTCACCGCGTACGGAGCACCCGCTGAGTTGAAATTTCTAGGAAAGACTATTCCTCGTCAGCGTTATCTGACCGTGACAGAGTGTCTCTCTGCTACCTTGATCCACCAATCAGTGACAGGGCTTTATGAGACACGGATTGATTTATCTAAGCTGGGAGATGACTGATGGGCTGGCGGACAGTAGTGGTCAATACCCACTCAAAATTATCGTATAAGAACAACCATCTGATCTTCAAGGATGCCACTCGGACAGAGTTGATCCATCTGTCCGAGGTGGATATCCTCTTGCTGGAAACGACGGATATTGTCTTGTCTACCATGTTGGTGAAGCGGTTGGTTGATGAGAATATCTTGCTGATTTTTTGTGATGATAAGCGCCTCCCCATTGCTCAGCTTATGCCTTTTGCGGCTCGGCATGATTCGAGTTTGCAACTGTCTCGTCAGATTGGTTGGGCGGAGGACCTCAAAGCAAGGGCATGGACAGAAATCATTGCCCAGAAAATTCTCAATCAGGCCTCTTTTCTCGGCGACTGTCAGTTTTTTGAGAAGGCGCAAGCGGTCATGGAGCTTTATCATGGTTTGGAAATGTTTGATCCTAGCAACCGCGAAGGACATGCTGCTAGAACCTACTTTAACACCCTCTTTGGGAATGATTTTTCGCGGGAGCAGGATAACCCCATCAATGCAGGTTTGGACTATGGCTATAGCTTGCTTTTGAGTATGTTTGCGAGAGAGGTTGTGGTCTGCGGTTGCATGACACAGCTGGGGCTTAAACATGCCAATCAGTTTAATCACTTTAATTTTGCCAGTGATATCATGGAGCCTTTTCGCCCGATTATTGACCGAATCGTTTATGCCAATCGGCAGAAGTCCTTTATTGGCATTAAACGCGAACTCTTCAGTATTTTCTCAGCAACCTATTCTTATAGAGGGAAAGAGATGTACTTGACCAATATTGTGAGCGACTATACGAAGAGAGTTGTTAAGGCACTTAACAGTCAAGGAAAGGAGCTTCCCGAATTTAGGATATGAGCTATCGCTATATGAGAATGTTATTGATGTTTGATATGCCTGTTGAGACGGCAGATGAGCGCAAGGCTTATCGGAAATTTCGAAAATTTTTGCTGAGTGAAGGTTTCATTATGCACCAATTTTCGGTTTACAGTAAGCTTTTGCTCAACAATACCGCTAGCAATGCCATGTTGGCACGATTAAAGGAAAATAATCCCCAAAAGGGGCATATTACTTTATTGACGGTGACGGAAAAGCAGTTTGCGCGAATGGTCTATCTGCATGGAGAAAGGGATCAGTCGGTTGCCAATTCTGATGCCCGAGTTGTCTTTTTAGGAGAAGGATTTGATGAAGCTGAATCTACCTATTTTTGATGAGCCGATAGCCTTATCTGGCTTAACTGTTTTGACCGTTGAGTCGACGACTGTCTTTGCCCGTCTTGCCCAGCTGTTTTATCAATACAACGAGACCTCAGAGCTTCGCCTGTTTGATCAAAAAAGTAGGTCATTGAAGGAAGCAGAGGTGATGTTGGTGACAGATATTTTAGGATTTGATGTTAATGCCCCTAGTGTTTTAAAGCTTATTCATGCAGACCTTGAACAACAGCTTAACGATAAGCCAGAGGTCAAGTCAATGATTGATAAGCTATCATCTACCATCACTGAACTGATTGCTTATGAATGTCTCGAAAACGAACTGGACCTCGAGTATGATGAGATAACGCTATTGGAACTCATCAAAGCATTAGGAGTTCGGGTTGAAACATCGAGCGATACCATTTTCGAAAAATGCTTTGAAATTTTTCAAATTGTCAAGTATTTAGCTAAAAAGAGATTGCTGGTCTTGGTCAATAGTGGTGCCTACTTCAATCGTGAGGAATTGGTTCGACTGAAAGAATACATTGATCTAAATCAGATGACGGTGCTTTTTTTAGAGCCAAGGCGATTATATGATCTGCCTCAGTATGTCCTAGATGATGATTACTTCCTAATCACAGAAAATATGGTATAATAGTGTTTATAAAGGAGCCAGACGAAACTGAAGTCTAGCTGAGACGAGCAGTGCGATGACGAAATCTTAAAGGTAAAAAAGCCTACGAGGTTTTAGAGCTGTGCTGTTTCGAATGGTTCCAAAACAAGAACCGGTCAACTAGCTTACCTTCAACTGTTTTAGAGCTGTGCTGTTTCGAATGGTTCCAAAACATATTTCCGAAGAGATGAAGCAACAAGTTTGTTTTAGAGCTGTGCTGTTTCGAATGGTGCCAAAACATATTTCCGAAGAGATGAAGCAACAAGTTTGGTTTAGAGCTGTGCTGTTTCGAATGGTTCCAAAACATATTTCCGAAGAGATGAAGCAACAAGTTTGTTTTAGAGCTGTGCTGTTTCGAATGGTTCCAAAACTGAAATAATGAGTGAGATAACCATTCCAATGTTTTAGAGCTGTGCTGTTTCGAATGGTTCCAAAACCTGTTTTAAGCTCCTTCTGTACATCTGCTTGTTTTAGAGCTGTGCTGTTTCGAATGGTTCCAAAACGAACTGGAAATCTTGTCTTATCAGAAGCAGGTTTTAGAGCTGTGCTGTTTCGAATGGTTCCAAAACAGTTCAGCGGATTCTAATGACTTCCTATTTGTTTTAGAGCTGTGCTGTTTCGAATGGTTCCAAAACCTAAAGCACTCTTGACAACGTTCTTCTTCGTTTTAGAGCTGTGCTGTTTCGAATGGTTCCATTAATCCCTGCTAAATTAAAATCATAAGAAAGTTAGCAGAACGCATGACAGATGTTGTTGCTTATAATAAGGATCGCTGGGATCGGGTGGCAAAAAAGCGTGGCAATGCCTACACTCAACCAATCAGTCACGAAGAATTGATGGTTGCTAAAACTCAGCCACTCGAGGTATCCTTGACTGTTGGTAAAACGGTACCGCAGGCGTGGTTTGAGCGGCTGAAAGGTAAAAAAGTGCTGGGTTTGGCTTCTGGTGGCGGCCAGCAAGGTTCCCTTTTTGCCCTTCATGACTATGATGTAACCATCATGGATTATTCCAAGGAGTAGTTAGCCTCTGACTGTTTGGTGGCAGAGCGTGAGGGGTTGACCATCGAGACTGTTCAGGCGGACATGACCCAATCCTTTCCCTTTGAGAATGAGGCCTTTGATTTGGTCTTTTGCCCAGTATCCAATGTTTACATTGAGGACTTGACCAACTTGTGGCAGGAATGTTACCGTGTCCTCAAACCAGGCGGTCTCCTCATGGTGGGCTATATGAACCCTTGGGTTTACATGTATGATGGTGATGTGGTTTGGGATAAACCAGAGGAGGAGCCGCTGTTGATCTATCCACTACCTTTTAACGCCAGAGAGTTGGAACAGGCTGGGCGGTTAGCTATCAATCCAGACTACGGCTACGAATTTAGCTATACCCTTGACGAGCAGATTGGTGGTCAGTTGCGTGCTGGTTTTGCCATGATTGATTTCTATGAGTCCAAAAATAGCCAGCATCGTCTGTCAGTCTATGGCAGTGATTATTTGGCCAATTTAAGCATCAAGTTGTAAAGGAGCATTATGCCAGAATTACCAGAGGTGGAGACGATCAGAAGAGGGTTGGCGCGCTTGGTTGTCGGTCGTCGGATTGAGCGTGTGAGGATCCGCTATCCGAGGCTGGTTGTGACAGACCGCGATGAATTTGTTGCTAGTTTGACTGAGGCGATCATTGAACAGATGGGGCGTCGGGGCAAGTACCTGCTGTTTGGTCTCGGTCAGATGACCATGGTGTCTCACTTGCGGATGGAAGGTAAATGGTTGCTCTTTCCATCTGACCAAATCCCTGATAACAAGCATTTTCATGCTTTTTTTGACTTAGATGGCAATGAGACCCTTGTCTATCAAGATATCCGTAAATTTGGCACGCTAGAGTTGGTCAAAACAGCTGATTTGCTCGGCTATTTTACCAAGAAAAAGCTAGGACCAGAGCCTGAAAAAGGCGTCTTTGCCTATGCGAACTTTGAGCGGGCGGTAGCTGCTAGTAAAAAGCCTATCAAACCGCTCCTGTTGGACCAGTCTCTGGTGGCGGGTCTGGGCAATATCTACGTGGACGAGGTGCTTTGGGCGAGTAAGGTCCATCCTGAGCGTGTGGCTAGCAGCCTGAAAAAAGCTGAAATCAAGCGTCTACACGATGAGACCATTCGGATCTTGCAGCTGGGGATTGAAAAGGGAGGCTCGACCATTCGAACCTATCGCAATGCTTTGGGCATGGATGGGACCATGCAGGACTACTTGCAGGTCTATGGGAAGACGGGGCAACCCTGTGCCAGATGTGGACGGGACATCGTCAAAATCAAGGTGGCAGGTCGGGGCAGTCATTTTTGTCCTAAATGTCAAAGGCGATAGACTTATTTCAGTAGTTGCTGTAAAGTGTCAGAAACTAGCTGAGGATAGCGTGCCAGGGGCAGTTTTGTCAGTGTGTCCTTGCCTTGTCAGTTGAAAAATGTCCGAAATTATGATATAATAATCTTGTAAAATTTATCAGGAGGTCTTGATTATGGTAGATGTTTTCAATTTTGGTGCTTTTAGTATTCTTGCGATTATTATGGGAATTTTATCCTCAGCGCTGTCTGTTTTTATAGCGGCTCACATTGTCCGCTATGTTTTCCGCGATGTGATTAAGAAATTTTTGGAGAACTAAACGAGAAAAGTGTAAGTTATGATGGCAGGGGTTAGGGAGTTTATTTCCCTAGCCTTTTATGGTACAATGAAAGAAAACAAGGAGCGATTATGGCAAGGATTATTGGACTAACAGGCGGGATTGCCTCTGGGAAATCGACGGTGAGTGCTTACTTGAGACGCCAAGGTGTAGCAGCGGTTGATGCCGATCAATTGGTGCATAACTTGCAGGCCAAGGGAGGCAAGCTCTATCAGGCGCTGGTTGACCATTTTGGGTCAGGGATTTTGCGTCCAGATGAGGAGCTTGACCGTCCGAAGTTGGCAGAACTGATTTTTTCCAGTCCAGAACAGTTGGCGACGTCCTCTGCGTTGCAGGACGAGATTATCCGTCAGGCCTTGGCAGAAGAGAAAGCCTGCTTGGCTGCGCTACATGATGTGGTGGTGCTGGATATTCCGTTGCTTTTTGAAAAGGGATACGATAGCTGGTGCGATGAGGTCTGGCTGGTGGTGGTTGATGAAGATACACAACTGCAACGTCTCATGGGCCGCAATGGTTATACGCTAGCCCAAGCTCAAACACGTCTACAGAGCCAGATGTCGCTGGCTGAGAAGCAAACGCGCGCTGACCGAGTGATTGACAATACTGGTGATTTACAAACCACCTACGCTCAGGTCGATCAGCTCTTGCAAGAACTGACTAAGGAGTAGGTGCTCAATCCGTCTAAACATCAAGCTTTTGATGTTTAACAGACTGTAGGCGTGAATGTCTGACACATGATAGGTGACAAGAGCCTATCTGCTCTGCAATTGTCCAAAAAAGGAGACCAAAATGACACAACTAACCATCGCTAAGGGAACTAATCCCGTTGCCCTCCAGCTCAATATGCTCAATCGTCACGGTTTAATCGCTGGTGCGACTGGAACAGGGAAAACGGTGACCCTTAAGGTTCTTGCTGAACAGCTGAGTCAGGCTGGCGTGCCTGTTTTTCTGGCAGACATCAAGGGTGATTTAGCCAATCTGGCGCGTGAGGGTGAGGTAACGGAGAAGCTAGCTGAACGCTTGAACAAGCTAGGCTTGACTGACACTTATGAGCCAAAGGCCTTTCCAGTTCGCCTCTGGGACGTCTTTGGCGAAGCTGGTGTGCCTGTTCGGACGACCATCTCGGAGATGGGACCGACCTTGCTGGGGCGTCTTCTCAACCTCAACGAGACCCAAACGGGCATCCTCAACATCGCTTTCAAGGTGGCTGATGACCGTGGTTGGCTCTTGATTGACCTCAAAGACTTACAGGCTTTGTTACGGGAAATAGCAGAGCAGGCTAGCCAGTATTCCCAGGACTATGGGCATATTGCCAAGGCCTCTGTTGCTGCTATTCAGCGCAGTCTTTTGGTCTTGGAAGAAGAAGGTGGTGATATCTTCTTTGGTGAGCCTGCCTTGGATTTGCTTGATTTTATGCAACGTGATCGTGATGGTCATGGGGCTATCAACATCCTCAATGCAACTAAGTTGTTTCACTCCCCTAGTCTGTATGCGACTTTTCTCCTTTGGTTATTGGCTGAGCTGTTTGAAAACCTGCCTGAGGTGGGGGATTTGGATAAGCCTAAGCTGGTTTTCTTCTTTGATGAAGCTCACCTGCTTTTCAAAGATGCCCCAAAAGTCTTTGTTGATAAGGTGGAACAGATTGTCCGTTTGATTCGTTCCAAGGGTGTCGGAATTTTCTTTATCACACAAAATCCGCTAGATTTGCCTGAGATGATTCTGGCGCAACTGGGGAACCGCATCCAACACGCTCTGCGTGCCCACACGCCTAAAGAACTCAAAGCAGTCAAGACGGCAGCTGAGACCTTCCGTCAGAATTCAGACCTTGATGTGGCGACGGCTATTACAGAGTTGGTAGTCGGGGAAGCCCTGGTATCTTTCCTCAATGAGCAAGCTCAGCCGAGCATCGTTGAGCGAGCTTATATCTATCCGCCTCAGTCAAGCTTTACCCCATTGACTGCTCTGAATATTCAAGGTTTAGTCAATGCTTCGCCATTTACCGACAAATATGCCGAGAGCCTTGACAGGGAGTCGGCTTATGAGCTTCTAGAGCAAAAAGTTGCCCAAGCCAGTGCCGAAAAAGCGGAGCAAGAAGAGGCTAAAGCAGCTGAGAAGGACGCTAAAGCTCTTGAAAAAGAGCAAGAACGCGCACGCAAAGAAGCAGATAAAGCTGCTCGTCGCCCAAAATCAGCTGTTGAAAAAGCTGCCGATAGCTTTATCAATTCTGCAGTCCGAGCGGTTGGACGTGAGTTGGTCAGAGGTATTTTTGGTAGCCTTAGAAAACGATAAGGAGATCTGATGTTTTACACTTATTTACGCACCCTCGTGGTTTTTCTGCTTTGGGTGCTCAACGGCAATGCCCACTACCACAATGAAGACAAAATTTTAGATAAAGACGAGAACTATATCCTGGTTGCTCCGCATCGCACTTGGTGGGATCCGGTTTATATGGCTTACGCTGCCCGTCCTAAACAGTTTATTTTTATGGCAAAAAAAGAGCTGTTTAAGAATCGCATGTTCAACTGGTGGATTCGCATGTGTGGCGCCTTTCCCATAGACCGCGAAAATCCTAGTCAGGATGCTATCCGCTACCCTGTTAACATGCTCAAAAAAAGCAACCGGTCCTTGCTCATGTTTCCATCAGGAAGCCGTCATTCAAAAGACGTCAAAGGAGGAGTTGCTGTCATCGCCAAGATGGCAAAGGTTCGCATCATGCCTGCCAGTTACCGTGGTCCCATGACCATAAAAGGGCTCTTGGCTGGTGAGCGTGTCGATATGAATTTTGGTGACCCTATTGATATTTCTGACATCAAACGGATGAATGATGACGGTATCGCTGAAGTGACAGCACGTGTGCAGGCTGCCTTTGATCAATTGGATGCCGAAAATGCAACTTACGATGACGGTAAGAAAGCTTCGGTGTTGACCTACTTGATTCGTATCCCAGCTTTGTTGATTGGTTTGATTCTTATTTTACTAACCTTGATTTTTAGCGATATTGCTAGCTTTGTCTGGGATCCTGATAAGAAATTTAAATAGAACATCACTCATCCCCGCTAGATTCTAGCGGGGATGATATCGTTATTAGACTTGTTGACCTAAACTCATTTGGCTAACCATACGACTGTTTGGGTTTTGGTACTCTCGCTCAAGGTAGGCTTGATAGGCATCTGGTGTCAAAATCCCATGGCTATCTAAAATATCTAGACCTGTGCTACCAACGATGTCATCAATCAACTGCACGCAGTTAGTTGTCATCACAAAGTAAGTTTTATATTTGCCAGACGTGAACTTATAGGCCTTGGCGCCGTAGGTGCTCACCATTTGCCCTAGATAGCTGGTCTTTTGGTTAGTTGTTTTTTGGGAAAATGGCGGAGCTCTTTCTAAAAGTTTGTCCAGATTAGCTTGTATAGCTCTTTTTTCATCGGCTGTTAAAACCAAGCCGTAGCCAAAGACGGCACGCCAGCCATCAGCCTTGAGGCTGGATTTGTATTGCCCAACAGGTAGAGTCATCAAGACGCCATCACCGATAGCTTCAAACAAGCGGTGGCTATCGACGTCGTGGTTACCGTAACTATAGATTTGCCCGTTAAAAGCAATGTCGACATGCCCCATCATCTCAAACCCTCGTCTGGCGGTATGAATCCAGATTTCTCAGTCAACAGGTTGACTGAGGTCACCGAATATAGTAGGGCTGGCTTCTCTCTTTTGCTAAGTAGCTGTTAACCTTGTTGAGTGCCGTGACAGGAATAAGGGCGGTTAGAAAAATAGGTAGCCCCAACCGTTGACGTCTAGCTGTTGGCATCGCCTTTCCAAAATCAAATTCCAAGCCGTCGCGCCAGCTATTGCCCCCTAAGAACATAAGATAGCAACCGATGATGGTGTAAAGGCTGGATAAGAAGAAGCGACGATAGCTTAAAATGAGCCCTGCCACCAGTAGGTGCACTAAGGCGCTAAGCAGGTAGGAGTAGCGACCGCTGAGTTGTTCATGAAAAAGTAAGCGAGTATGAATCAAGAGAACTAAGCCGAGAAGAAGTTGGTAAAAAGCGATAATAATCGCAAGAAATCGTGTCGGAAGAATCGGTGCGGTTAAAAAGAGTGCCCCTATCAAGAGGTTTAAAAAGATTTACAGGATAGCGATGAGCCCTTTTTCAGCTAGGTTGGATTTAGCCGTCAGTAGGGTCTGTCCCATCATCGCTAAATCACCCAAGGCAAAGAGAAGCGACGAAAATTGTTCTTGCCAAAGGATAAACCCCAGCCCGAATCCGATTAGCCCTAACCCAGTGAGGTAGTAAGTTTTAGCATTGTAGCGTTTAGTCACGATCGGCCCTCCTTGTCAGGTGCTGGTAATGCTTATAAAGACCAGAAAACATGTTGCGATAGCTAGGTTTCCACGGTTTATCTCGCCCACAAAAATGAAGGAAGACGGTATTTGCCATCACCCAATCCAAATCCCATTTGCCCAAACTTTTGGCTGCGTAAATGAGGTGATAACGGGTATCAAAATTATAAATCTGGTCTGGAATTAGCGTGATGTGGTGACCATAAAGAGCGGTTAGCACATCTTGGTCAGGCAAGAAGAGCAAATTCTGCCGTGCAGCGATGTAGGTCATGATGTCTTCACGTTTCACCATCTGACGTATTTTTGTCAGATTCATTAACAGGACACCGGAATTAAAATAATTTTTAGACTCATAATCTCCTAAACGTAGGCGATTGACCACATCGGTGACATTAGCATCCTCCGTATGACTGGCAGCCGCATAAAGTTGCTCACCCAGGTCAAGATCGTAGAGAGCCGTCACTGGATTGATGCAGAGAATGTCAGCATCAAGGTAGAGAATCTTGTCCAAATCATCTGGCAGATACTCGTGCGCTAAAAGACGATAATAGATGGTCTCAGGGTAGCGGTCGCTTGTCGGAGCGTCTGCGAACGCTCCTTTATCAATGACCAGCGCATGGTAGGAAACGCCTAGTTTACGACAAAAGACCTCAACCTCAGGTTCCCTACTGAGTCGAGGTTGCTGTAAGAGGTAGACATGAAGGTCACGGTCAGGCGTCTGTTGGACCAGAGAAAATAGGGTGACCTTGAATTGGTCGACATAACTGTCATTGATGGAAAACAGTAGATTTAGTACAGGTCTCATTAGTTATAGTCACTATCTGTTAAATTTAGTCTCTCGGTATTGTTTAAGGCAGCTGTCAGTTCTTGTTTGTCCTTGACCAGTTGCTTAAGCTGCTGTTTAAGGGTCATTTGTTTAGACAGCCCTAGCAGGTATTGTCCGATAAAACCCACCAAGACTGAGCCTAAAATCACTAAAATTAAAGGCATTCGGAAACGCCCAAAGAGGTAGTTGACCACCACCTCCTGACGGTTGACCAGAGCCAGAACCGTTGTCAGTACCATCAGAGCCAGCAAGAGCCAGAGATTGACTTGTTTTTTCATAAGAAACTCCTTTTTTCTTTTATTTTACCATATTAGACAGAGGCCAGGCGTGCTTGACGCTTGCCTTCTTGGATAAGGGGATGTCGCCTGAAGGCGACAAATAGCTGAGCAGTCATGGGAACCCAAATCAGAGGTTCGCAAAGCATGACCCCGACATAACCGACCTGTGGGATGATGGCAATGACGAAAACGACCTTGCCCACTAGCTCAATCAGGCTGGAGACCAGAGGTGTTACCTTTCTGCCCAACCCTTGCAGGGTATTTCGTAGGATAAAAAGGCAACCGAGAATGGGATAAAAAGGTGTGCCTAGCTTGAGATAAAGGGTAGCGTTGGCGATTAGTTCAGGCTCATCAGATCCTGAAATCCAGCGGATTAAGGCAGGGCTAAAAATATGCAGTAAGATTGTCACTATAATCCCCCAGACCAGAGCGATTAAGCTGGCTTTTTTGACCCCTTGGTAAATACGGTCAAACTGCTTAGCGCCCACGTTTTGGGAAACAAATGTGGTCATGCTAGCTGCAGTAGCAGTCAAAGGCTGGAGAGAGAAAGCCATGATGCGACGAGCTGTCGTTTGGGCGGCGATAATCAAGACCCCAAAGCCATTGATGGCCGTTTGGAGGATAACCGTGCCAATAGACACAATCGAAAACATGAGTCCCATCGACAGCCCCTGTCCCAGAAGATCTTGGTAGAGCCCCTTATCCCAAACCAGATGACGCTGTTTGGGAACAAGGACAGGGACGCGTCTAGCGATGTAACGAAAACAGAGAACAGATGATAGCCCCTGAGATAAAATAGTTGCAAGCCCTGCGGATTGCACCCCTAGGTGCAACTGGGTAATGAAAAACAAGTCCAGAGCAATGTTGAGGCAAGCCGAGAAAATCAAAAAGTAAAGGGCAACTAAGCTGTCTCCGATAGCCCGCAAGAGCCCGGCGCCAAGGTTGTAAGCAAAGGTCACTCCAACCCCCATCATGATCAGGTAGATGTAGCTGTAAGACTGCTCCAAAATATCGGCGGGGGTCCCAAGTAGCTGAAGCAGTGGTCGCAAGCCCAGATTGCCCCCCAGCATCACTAGACCACTCAAGCCCAGTCCAATGATGGCTGTCGCAACTACCGACCGCTTAAGCTCTTCTTCGTTTTTTGCGCCATAATGACGAGCAATGACAATGCCCATACCGTTACCGACACCGAGCGCAAAGCCGATAATCAGCTCAAAAATAGCTGATGTCGATCCAACTGCAGCCAAAGCCTGCTCCCCAAGGTAGTTACCGACGATCATGGTATCGGCTGTATTGTAAAGTTGTTGAAAAATATTGGAAATCATAATAGGCCAAGCAAACCGTAAAATGGTCGGTAAAATCTTGCCCTTGGTTAAATCAATCTGTGATGTCGTCATAAGATTCTCCTTGTCAATTCTACTATTATACACGACAGAAGGGCTGAAAATCAAGGAATTTCAACAGGTAAACGCCAACAACATCACAGGTAAGTCTCCTCTTTTGAACCCAGTCAAGAACGTTTGGATAGGGACATATTTCTAGTGGTACTTTTCAAAAATTTATTTTCTTTTCTGGAGAATTGTGGTATACTGAAAGCGATTAATAAAGACTGAAAAGGAGACCGCTGATGTCCTATCAAGAGACTTATCAAAACTGGTTGAACGTTTCCGATTTGCCTGACTACCTCCGCGAGGAACTGCTGGGTATGGACGAAAAAACTAAAGAAGACGCCTTTTACACTAACTTAGAATTTGGTACGGCTGGTATGCGGGGCTATATCGGTGCAGGAACTAACCGCATCAATATCTTCGTGGTTCGTCAAGCCACAGAAGGGCTGGCTAAATTGATTGAGAGCAAGGGTGAGGCGGCTAAGCAACGTGGCGTTGCCATCGCCTATGACTCACGTCATTTCTCCCCAGAATTTGCCGCAGAATCTGCCCAAGTACTGGCTGCTCACGGTATCAAGAGCTACCTTTTTGAAAGCTTGCGCCCAACGCCTGAGCTATCTTTTGCAGTACGCCACCATCAGGCTATCGCTGGTATCATGATTACCGCTAGCCACAACCCTAAAGAGTTCAATGGCTATAAGGTTTACGGTGAGGACGGTGGACAGATGCCGCCAGCCGATGCTGATGCCCTGACCCAGTATATTCGTGCCATTGACAACCCATTTGCTGTCGCAGTAGCTGACTTTGACGCGGCCAAGGCTGACGGTCTCATCGAGATTCTCGGCGAAGCAACTGATGCGGACTACCTCAAAGAGATCAAATCGGTCACCATCAACCAAGACCTGATTGATCAGCATGGTCGCGATATGACCATCGTCTACACTCCTCTGCATGGGACAGGGGAAATGCTGGCGCGTCGTGCCCTAGCACAGGCTGGATTTGAAAAAGTCATCATCGTTGACGCACAAGCCCAGCCAGACCCAGATTTTTCAACCGTTAAGTCACCAAACCCTGAAAGCCAGGCAGCTTTTGCTCTGGCAGAAGAACTGGGGTACCAGCATCAGGCCGATGTGTTGTTGGCGACTGACCCAGACGCAGACCGTCTCGGTGTTGAAATCCGTCAAGCTGACGGCAGCTACCTCAACTTGTCTGGTAACCAGATTGGTGCCTTGATTGCCAAATATATCCTAGAAGCCCATAAGCAAGCTGGTACGTTGCCAGCCAATGCTGCGTTGGCCAAGTCCATCGTGTCAACTGAGCTGGTCACTAAGATTGCGGAAAGCTATGGGGCGACCATGTTTAACGTTTTAACTGGCTTCAAGTTCATCGCTGAAAAAATCCAAGAGTTCGAGGACACTAACAACCACACTTACATGTTTGGTTTTGAAGAGAGCTTTGGCTATCTGATTAAGCCCTTCGTTCGTGATAAGGATGCTATTCAAGCTGTTCTCATCATCGCTGAAATTGCAGCTTACTACCGTTCACGCGGTCTGACCTTAGCAGATGGTCTTGATGAGATCTACAAAGAATACGGCTATTTTGCTGAAAAAACCATTTCAGTTGATTTGGCAGGTATTGATGGCGCTGCTCAAATCAAGGCTATTATGGCAAAATTCCGCGAGAATGCGCCGACCGAGTTCAACAGTACAGCTATCGTTCGCTTTGAAGATTTTGCCAAACAGACTGCGACAACTGCTGATGGTCAAGTGACTGCCTTGACCACGCCACCGTCTGACGTGCTCAAGTACACCTTGGCAGATGATTCTTGGTTTGCCGTTCGTCCATCAGGCACAGAACCAAAAATCAAGTTCTACATCGCCACAGTTGGTGACGATCTTGCAGATGCTGAAGCTAAGATTGCAGCTATTGAGGCTCAAATCAGAGAGTTTATCGCTTAGAAAGTGGCGTGTCATTCGGCGCCAGTAAAGAAAACCGACCTCATAACAGAGCAGAGACAGACATCGTGATGGTTATGCATCACAGGGGCTGCTCTGCTTTTTTGCGCCTAAAAAATCCGATGACAACATCATCGGATAGCAACAGATTAGTCTTGTGGGACGTAGGCAACTGCGCGGACAGGTGAGCCTGTGGCGCCTTCCCAATTAGGGTAGGCGATGGCGATAAAACTGCCCGTTGCTGGAACCTGATCAAGGTTAGCCAGCACCTCGACCTGATAAATCCCTTGTTCAAGCAAGTAGTATTCCTCAACCAAGGCACCGCCATTTTCAGGAACAGAAGCACCGCTATCGGTATCCAGTGTCTCGTGCCCGACGGCCTTGACCTGACGGTCGTGAATCAGGTATTCAAGGGCATCGTGTCCCCAACCTGGGGTATGTTGGACATCGTTCTCATCTAGGTTGCGAAAGGCTGCGGTGTCTGGCCAGCGTTTATGCCAATCTGAGCGAAAGGCGACAAAGGCACCTGGCTCAATCACACCGTGCTCTGCTTCAAAAGCGAGAATGTCAGCCTTGCTGAGTTGGTAGTCTGGATTCTCAGCGACTGCAGCGGACTTGTCAATGACATAGAGTGGCAAGAAGAGGTCCTCTAAAGGAATCTCGTCGAGGTACTTGCCGCCTTCAACAAAGTGAATCGGCGGGTCAATGTGGGTACCATACTGACCAACAACTGTAAACTGCTGAACATAGAAACCATCCTTGAGGGTGAAAATATCCTTTTTCTCCAGAGCAGGCAAGGCAGGGAAGTGAGGGCTGGTTTCATTTATCTTGTGGGTCAGGTTGACCAACTTGGCTGATGTCAAAGCGGTATAGGCGTCTCGTAAACTTGTCATAAGGTCTCCTTTTCTAGCAGGATAGGCGGCGTCCTGTTAGCACCGCCAGTCCTATGGTACCTTGATTGTAACCTATTTTGATGTTGCTGACAAATACTTATTTTTTAGAATTGGTTATAGTTTTTAGCTATAACTCAATCCAAATCTCGTTTCATCTCACTTTCCAACTCAAAGAAGGGTTGGATGTCCTGAACGTATTCGAGCACACCTTGAAATGCACCGTTATCATCATGGACGGCCTTGTAGACTACATAGATGAACTTGCCCATCTTGTCGGACTTAAACCACATGTCGACTTGGTCCTTGCGCCCACTTCTGAGCAGGTCAAAAATGGCTCGCACCCGCTCTAGGATTTTTGGTGGGTGGCAGAGGTCAACATGACGACCTATCTGGCTCTTGGTGCGCTTAAAGACCATGTCATCAGCTGGCCCACTATCGTTGAAATATTGAAAGATATCGTCTTTATTGACAAAGGTTAATTCCAGTGGCAGGTGGTTGAGGATGAGATTGGCTTCTTCGACCGACAGGTAGCCCTTGCCGAAAGGTTGTTGCTGGTTGCGGTCAATAGCAGAGCTGGTCGTGTTTGTTTTTGGGGTAAAGGTGATGGTGAACTGTCCCTGTGGGGTATCGATGACGGTCTCCTGCCCCTCAGCTTGTGTCAGCTGAACAGCTGGTTGTGGTTGGTCTGCGCTAGCCATTTCCCCAAAGACCTCCCGATATGGAACCCATTTGGCGGTCGGTTTGATGATGGCGTAGCCGTAGGTCTCGCTCTCCACTGCGATGGTCAGCCAGTCGTCCTGGGTGAAGGTTTCCAGCAAAATCATGATCAGGATAGCCTCTTCCTTGAAAATCATCTCCTCGAACTCCTTGGCGAACGCCTCAAAAGTAGTGAGGACAGTTGTTACATCACCATCAGGTAAGGACTGGCTGGTCGTCATGACCTGAGCAAACAGTTCCCTAATTTGGTCGTCTACACCCCACATGACCTGAGGAGGGGCATCGTGACCGTAGCGTTCCATGATGGGGAAGAAAAGGTTCTCTTTGCGGTCGTAATGACGCTCAAACTGCCCTAGCAGGTTCAGCTGGTGACGGAGCCCCTTGAGCAAATCAGTCTGCAAGTCCGTGTCCTCTGTCTCTGCATAAGAGGTCAAAATCCGCCTAACGCGTAAGAGTGCTGCGCGCAGGGCTAAATTTTCCTGCTTGAAGACATAGACAGGATGTCCCTCCTGATCAGCATCTGCGACCTCTACGGCGGTGATAGCGCCTTTAAAGAGGTTGGCGTGGACGTTACAAAGGCTCATGATGTCCTCAAAAGTGATGCCTGCATCTGAGGTCATGAGTTCATGTTCCATGAGGGAAATCTCCAAGGCAGACACACCTGTAAAGTGCTGGTTAAAGCGTTCCTGGACACTCTCAGGGCTAGCCCCCTGATGGAGTTCCAGCAAAATGTCTCTCAAAATTTTTATCCGTTGGTCGCTCATTTGTCTCCTCCAATCACCTCGTAACCATGGCTGGTCAGGGTGCGTGCGATGGTCTCTAGGGAAATGCCAGTCAGGCGAGAGCCTTGCTTGAGGCTGGTGATTTTACCGAGCGTGCTAAGCATGGCAGGATTGGCAAGGGGCTTAAAGCCTAAGTCAACCAAAATATCCCTAAGCTCAGGGTGACTGGCTAGCAACTCGGCGACAGGCTGGTTGAGGTCAATGGTGTTGGTCATGAGAGAGCCTTTCTATATTGTTCTGTTGTTGTTTGCGGTCCTAGCTCGTTCGATAGCTTTTGACCAATACTCGAATTCCCATCTTAATGGTGATAAGTCACCAACTTTTTTACGAATAGCATTTTGGTAAGGGAGATACAGCTCGTTATAATCATCCCATTTGCTCTAAGCCAAATCCGTAGGGAGGCTTATCTGAAGATAGTTGTCTGCTAGTTTCAAGATATAGTTATCTATCGGCACATGAAGCAATGGGAAAATGTCTTCAAGCATCTCTGGTTCCAACATATAGAGATATTTTAGGGTCATATTGACCCATTTCTGAGCTTGACCAAATGTAAATCGAATGTTGAAGGAGGCGTATAGCTGTTTGATTCGGCAACAAATGCGGTAATGCCAACAGTCGTACTGGTCTTGTTGACTGATGATTGAAGGTGTTAGCTGAGGTAATTCTTCGCGAAAAATTCCCAACACCTCCCGTCTCAGCTGCAATCTTACTTCATTTGGGACTTCTTTTAAGTTGAGTGTACGATTAAAATCTAAGTAGGCTAGTCTACTGGCTGATTTGAGTGAATCAGATAAATCTTTAAAGTAAGCTAGCTTTAAAAAATATAAAGTATGTTGGTCAACAGTAGTCTGATAAGGGAGATTTGTCATCATTGTTGTTACTCTTCCTTGAGCGCTTCAAACTTAGCCTTCATAGTCGGGTTTTTCCGAGTTAGTTTTTTGACGGAGACATCTTCAAGCTTGTTGTTGGCCAGGCGCAGCTGGTTGTCGCTGGTGGTCAAGAAGCGTTTGACCTCTTCCATGCGCTTGATGGCCTTGTCGATTTCATCGATGGCTTTCTTGAAATTGGTGCTGGCTGAGGTATAATTTTTGGCAAAGGCCGTTTTGAAGGTTTCCAAATCGGCTTCAAAGGTGGTGATGTCGATGTTTTGACTTCTGACCAATTCCAACTCTTGCTTGTAACTCAAGCTGTTTAGCGCAGCATTTCTCAAAAGACCAATCAACTGGATAAAGAACTGGGGGCGAATGACGTACATCTTAGGGTAGTGATGGCTGACATCAACAATGCCCGTGTTGTAGTAATCGCTGTCCGCCTCCAACATAGAGACCAGAACGGCGTATTCGCAGTTTTTCTCTCGTCGGTCCTTGTCCAATTCTTTGAGAAAGTCCTCGTTTTTGTGTTTTCGGGCGGTTGTGTCGGCCTCGTTTTTCATCTCAAACATGATGGAGAGGATTTCAAGCCCATTGTCGTCTGTCTCTCGAAAGATGTAGTCGCCCTTAGACCCTGATTCGGAGATTAGATTATCCTTGCCAAAGAAGGCCTTGGGAAAGGCATAGGCACGCACCTTGTTGAATTCTGTCTCGGCATAGAGTTCTAAACTCTCTCCGATGGCCTTAGTGGACTGTTGTGCCTTAAAATTCTTGTAAAATTCGACCTGCTCGTTGGCTGCCTTGAGCTGGAGGTCATACTCTTGACGGGTGGTTGCCAGCGCCAACTCTTGCCGTTGTTCCTGCAATAGCAGGGCTGTCCGTGCCTCGTCACGCTCCTTTTCCAGACGAGCGATGGCTTCCTGCTGTGCCCTGTCTTTGAGCACCGCCTGCTTGTCCTGCTCGGCCTGCACTTGAGCCAATTGCGCCTGCTGAGCCTCTTGACTGGCTGCCAACTGCGCCGTCACACGCGCTAATTCTTGCTCCTTGTCGGCGAGTGACTGTTTGGCTGCCAGCATCTCTTCATGGGCACGCTGCTCCAGTTGACTGCGCACCTGGGCCAGTTCTTGGTCTTTTTTGGACATGGCAGATCTGAGGGCTAGTTCTTGCTCTGCCTTGAGCGTGTCAAGCTGGTGAGCCAGCGCTGTTAGTTCTCGGTCTTTTTCCGCCAGTTGGGACTGGAGCGCATTTTTGGACTGCTCCTTGAGCAGTTGGGTCTCGCGAGTGAGGCGGTCATGAAGTTCCTTGTCAAACTCTACTCCCCGCACCTGAGCTAGTAACTGACTATACTCAGTTTCGTTGACTGTAAAACTCGTCCCACAGTGGGGGCATTTGATCTGATTCATGGCTATTCTCCTTTTTGGGTTAACTAATGACTGATGTAATCTCATTATACCATTTTCACGCCAGTATGATACAATAGAACTGATATAAGGAGGAGTAGAATATGCCATTTATCACCATTGACCTCTTTGAGGGACGTAGTCAAGAGCAAAAAGATCAGCTGGCTCAAGAAGTCTGTGAAGTTGTGTCTCGCATCGCCAAAGTCCCCAAAGAAGCCATTCACATCTTTATCAACGATATGCCAGAAGGGAGTTATTACCCTCATGGTCAGATGAAACGTCGCTAGTGAGAGAAGAGCGCCGTTTCAGGCAGCTGGGGACCATCTGCCACATTGCTATTGAGGCTCCTGAAGCGGGAAGCCTACTTGATCAAACAGGAGAACTGCTCAAGTCCTATGAGATGATTTTTTCCGCCCATTTGCCAGCTTCTGAACTCAATCAACTCAATCAGTCAGCAGGAAAATCTCCCTTCACTGCTTCAGCAGAATTGTTTGAACTCGTCAGCTACGGTAAAAAGCACAGTTTAGCACTTCATAGCCAGCTCAACATCGCCCTTCGCCCCTTGGTTCAGGCTTGGAAGATTGGATTTGTAGGAGCAACCAAGCCCAGTCAAGCTGCCATTGACCAGCTACTTGACCTCTGCCAGCCAAAAGATATTTTGCTGAACCCTCGTCAGCAGAGCATTTTTTTAGCTCGCTCTAGCATGGCTTTAGATTTGGGTGCACTTGCCAAGGGCTACATTGCTGACCGTCTGCTGGAACACCTGCTGTCAGCTGGTGCTACCAGCGTCTTAATCGACCTCGGGGGCAATGTCATAACCCACGGTCAGCCGTTTTCAACGACCAGCAAATGGCAAGTTGGGGTGCAACTGCCTTTTGCGCCTCGTGGTCAAGCTATGGGGCGAGTCACGATGGGCAACCAAGCCCTCGTCACCTCCGGAATTTATGAACGCTTTTTTGAGGCTAATGGCAGAGCTTATCACCATATTTTGGATAGAAAAACTGGCTATCCTATGAAAACCGAGATGGTCAGTCTGACTATCTTGAGCGATTCCGCCCTAAGAGCTGAAACCTACAGTAGTCAGTTCTTTGGTCTTCCCATACCGCAAGCGCTCCATCTCATCAAGCAGACAGACAGCATAGAAGGGCTGATCTTAACTAGTGATTACCGCTGTTTCTTATCTGATGGGATGAAGGCACATTTCATCCCGCAATATCATTAGAAAAACACGATTCCAAAGAGAAATCGTGTTTGCTTTTTTATTATTCAAAAGGCACATAAGGGAGACCTAGGGACGTCGAAACAGCTTGGTTGGTGACTTGCCCTTTATAGATGTTTAAACCTGTGAGAAGACCGTAGTTGTCACGAACGGCTTGTTCAAAACCTTTATTGGCTAACTCAAGTGCATAAGGCAAGGTCACATTTGTGAGGGCAAGTGTCGATGTGCGTGGCACAGCACCTGGCATGTTAGCAACAGCATAATGGATTACCCCGTCTACCTCGTAAGTTGGTTTGTCATGGGTGGTAATGGTATCCGCGGTTTCAATAATGCCACCTTGGTCAACAGCCACGTCAATAACGACAGAACCTGCCTTCATCGAACTAATCATCTCTCGAGTTACCAGTTTAGGCGCCCGTGCACCTGGAATCAGCACAGCTCCGATAAGTAAGTCGGCTTCCTTGACACTATCAGCGATGTTAAGAGGATTAGACATTAAGGTTTGGATACGTTTGTCAAACAAAACATCCAATTCTGCTAGTCGCTTAGCAGAGACATCTAAGATCGTCACATCAGCGCCCAAGCCTAGCGCCATCTGCGCAGCATTGGTCCCAACGACACCACCACCGATGATCACAACCTTTCCTTTTTTAACTCCCGGAACACCTCCCAAGAGAATACCTGCACCACCTTGGAGTTTGGTTTGGAAATAAGCCCCCATCTGCACTGCTAATCGTCCAGCGACCTCACTCATGGGGTTAAGCAGGGGCAGAGTACCATCCTTGACAACGGTCTCATAAGCGATGGCGGTCACGCCGCTATCTAGCAAAGCCTTAGTTAAGCCAGGAGCAGGAGCGAGGTGAAGGTAGGTAAACAGCAATAAATCAGGGCGGAAGAATTGATATTCATTTTCTAAGGGCTCTTTGACCTTGATAACCAGCTGGGCTGCCCACACCTCTGCAGCGTGTTCTTTGATGATAGCCCCTTGCTGGGCATAATCATTGTCAGAAAACCCTGAACCAGCTCCAGCTTCAGTTTCAACCCAGATAGTGTGACCAGCCTGTTTTAGAGCTAAGACACCAGCAGGTGTTAAACCGACACGATTTTCATTGCTTTTGATTTCTTTTGGTACACCAATAATCATCTCATTTAACCTCATTTTCTTATTAGATTGCCTTTATTGTACTAAAAAAAAGAGAGTACCATCAAGCACTAGTTGAGCAGTATTCTTGAAGAATAGTCGTGGTTTTGTTATAATCGAGGTGATTGCACAAGCATTCATAATTATCTCATGCAAAGATAGGGAGAAGCATATGTCAAAGGACATTAGAGTATTACTCTACTATAAGTACGTCCATATCGAGAATGCCAAAGAATACGTGCAGACTCATTTGGACTTTTGTAAATCAATCGGTCTCAAGGGGCGGATTTTGATTTCTGAAGAGGGCATCAACGGTACCGTTTCTGGAGATTTTGAAACCACTCAGAAATACATGGACTGGGTGCACAGCGATGAGCGCTTTGCTGACCTCTGGTTTAAGATTGACCTCGAAGAGGAGCAAGCCTTTAAGAAGATGTTTGTTCGCTACCGCAAGGAAATTGTTCACTTGGGGCTGGAGGACAATGATTTCGATGCGGATATCAACCCATTGGAAACCACAGGGGCCTACCTGACACCGAAAGAGTTCAAAGAAGCTCTTTTGGATGAAAATACCGTTGTCTTGGATACCCGTAATGACTACGAGTACGACCTCGGTCACTTCCGTGGCGCCATTCGCCCAGATATCCGCAACTTCCGCGAATTGCCACAGTGGGTGCGGGACAACAAGGAAAAATTCATGGACAAGCGTGTCGTGGTCTACTGTACCGGTGGTGTCCGCTGTGAGAAATTCTCAGGCTGGATGGTGCGTGAGGGCTACAAGGATGTTGGTCAGCTCCACGGTGGTATCGCCACTTACGGTAAGGATCCTGAGGTTCAGGGCGAGCTGTGGGATGGCAAGATGTATGTCTTTGACGAGCGCATTGCCGTAGACATTAACCATGTTGATCCAAAAATCATTGGAAAGGACTGGTTTGACGGCACACCATGTGAACGTTATGTTAATTGTGCCAACCCATTCTGTAACCGTCACATGTTGACGTCTGAAGAGAACGAACACAAATATGTTCGTGGCTGTTCAGCAGAATGCCGTGCTCATGCCCGCAACCGCTACGTGGAAGAGCATGGATTGACCCATGAAGAATGGGCAGCAAGATTAGCGGAAATCGGAGAAACACTAGAAGTTGTTGCTCCAGCTTAATCAGCGATGATGACCAGCCTCTTGGCTGGTTTTTTGGTATAATAGACCTCATGGAGGTACTTCTATGGATATTATCAGTACGAATTGCTTATCTATTGAACAAGGCAAACGGGTAAAAGATTTTCTAGCCCACTGCATGGCTCATGATAAGACCTATAAAGAGCCCTACTTGTCTAATCAGCTTAATTTTAACCCGGACATGCCGGCATTTTTCTTGGCTTACGAGGGGGATGACTTAATTGGTTTGTTGACGGTCTATGCCGATACACCTGAAGTGGATTTATCTCTCTTTGTTGCGCCAGAGCACCGCAGGAAAGGCATTACCCGGCAACTCTATCAGAAGTTTTTAACGGAAACAGCTTCCTATGGTGTGACAGAGGTTTCCTTTATTGCGGAGCGTGCCTTTATTGAGGCAAATCCAGGTCTCCTGTCCGCTTGGGGACTGGTCATTGATGACGATAGTGAGTACTTTTTGGGACGGGCGTGCTTGCCTATGGACATGGCAGAGCTGCCCCTTGAGGTGTCTCTCTCGCTGGCTAGACCAGAGGAGGTGCAGGATATTGCTGAGCTGAAAGCGCGCGTGTTTGAGACGCTGCTAGAGCTCAGTCTGACCTATGTGTCAGAAGCCTTGGAAGATCAGAACAGTCTCCTGTATGTTGCCCGCCTAGCTGATCGAGTGATTGGCACTTGTACGGTGGACATCAGCTCTAGCCTGACTTACCTTTACGGTCTTGCTGTTGATCTTGCCTATCGCGGTCAGGGTATCGGTAGTCAGCTGGTGAAGACTATCATCAACGACCGTTACCATGCGGGTGATATCGAGCTACAAATTGCCGTTGATAAGGACAATGACGGTGCTAAAAAACTCTATGAGCAACTGGGCTTTGTCACCCAGACAGAAGTGGTTTATCTGTCGAGTAAGGATTAAGAGAGGGGATTGAGTGATGAAACTGATTTTTCTACACGGCGTGGGGCAAGATAGCCGAGCTTGGGAGCAGGTGATAATAGGGCTAAAGGGTTATAACTGTGTCAGCCTAAATTTATTTCATCATGGGAGATTACCTCATTTTTCTAGCCTACAAGAGCAGATCAGACAGGCGGTGCGTGAGAGCGAGGAAGATGTTGTTGTGATTGGGCTGTCTTTGGGCGGCATGCTGGCGCTATCTTTATTGCAAGACCCAGCGCCGCAGCTCCGAGCAGTCGTCAGCATTGCGGGTCAGTATCAATTTACCAAGAATTGGGCCTATAAGGTGCAGGTTGGCTTGCTTAAGCTCTTGCCAGCTTCTCTTTTGGAAAAACAAGGCTTGGATAAGGAGAATTTGCTGGCTTTTTATCGAGACTTGGCTCAGCTGGATATGACAGGTTTTCTACAAACAAGGACCTTGCCTGTCCTCTTGCTCTGTGGGGAGCGCGATAAGATTAACCTTAGAACAGCCAAGCAACTGAAGAACTTGATGCCAAAAGCAGAGATGGCGGTGATAGCTGAAGCAGGTCACGAGGTCAACAAAGACCAACCAGAACAGTTGGTAAGGGAATTAAACCAGTTTTTGGAGGTGCTCAACCATGTTAACTAAAGAGGTCGTCGTTGTTATCGGAGGTTCTGGGATGTTACGACCAGCTGTTTTGTTGTGCAGCCGAGACAAGGGCCGTTATGATGACTTATTTGAGGTCTACCCTCACGCAGTCTTTTTCCCTTTTGATTTTTCAAAGGCTGCCTCTTTTGAAAATCTAAGCAATTTTCTACAAGAAAAAGGGGTGACCATTTCGTGTCTCTTAGTCTGGTTGCACAGCCCCTATTATCCTCATCTTGAGCGTTTCTTGGAACATTTCCCAACCTTTAGAAATGGCTGGTATCTTGTCCAAGGCAAGAGCAGCAACAATCTCCCTGATGCGTTGTTGAAGCGCTCTGATTTACAAATTATTCGCCTCGGTTATCACGAAAAAGAAAACCGCTGGTTGACTGATGATGAAATTTCCCATCAGGTTCTTGATGCTATCCTCCCCTTTAAGCCTAGAAAATAAAGTTAAAAGCTGCTTGTTTTTTCCAAAAATATGCTATAATGGATAGACTAATGTAAAAAAAGGAGACCATCATGGAAGACCCTGGCAGTCAGACCATCGTGTTACAATTCATCTTACTACTTATCTTGACCCTCTTTAATGCTTTTTTCTCTGCGACGGAAATGGCCTTAGTATCGCTCAATCGTTCTCGTGTCGAGCAAAAAGCAGAAGAAGGCGACAAGAAGTACATCCGCTTGGTTAACGTGCTTGAGAACCCTAACAATTTTCTCTCGACCATCCAGGTGGGCATCACCCTCATCACCCTCCTGTCAGGGGCTAAGCTGGCTGACACGCTGGGGGCTGAGATTGCGACATGGTTTGGCAATACGGCTACTGCAAAAACGGCGGGTAGTCTCTTGTCTCTAGCATTTTTGACCTATATCTCCATCGTTTTAGGGGAACTCTATCCCAAGCGGATTGCCATGAATCTCAAGGAAAATCTAGCCATCTACTCAGTACCAGTGATTTTGTTGTTGGAAAAGTTGGCTAGTCCCTTTGTTTGGTTGCTTTCTGCATCAACCAACCTACTCAGTCGCCTGACACCTATGGCTTTTGATGATGCGGATGATCAGATGACTAGAGACGAGATTGAGTACATTTTGACCAAGAATGAGACCTCACTTGATGCGGAAGAAATCGAGATGCTTCAAGGGGTATTCTCGCTCGATGAGATGATGGCCAGAGAGGTCATGGTGCCTAGGACGGATGCTTTCATGGTGGATATTAACGATGATAGCTCTGCTATTATCAGTGCTATCCTCAAGGAAAATTTTTCCCGTATCCCGGTCTATGATGGTGACAAGGACAAGGTTATCGGTCTAATCCACATCAAAAAATTGCTACACGCTGCCTTTCACGAGGGTTTTGATCAGGTCAATATTCGTCGAATTATGCAGGATGTTCTTTTTGTCCCTGATACGGTCTTTGTCGATGATTTGATTGGAGAATTGCGGAGCAGCCAACGCCAGATGGCGATTTTGCTGGATGAGTACGGCGGAGTGGCAGGTCTTGTTACCCTTGAGGACTTGCTTGAGGAGATTGTCGGCGAGATTGATGATGAAACTGACCGAGCTGCGGAGTCTGTGCGTGAGATTGCAGAAAATACTTATATCGTTGAAGGGACAATGACCATCAACGAGTTCAACGACCACTTTAAGACCGAGCTGGAGAGTGATGATGTTGATACCATGGCAGGCTTTTATCTAGCGGGTATCGGTAGTATCCCAACTCAGGAGGAAAAGGAATCTTATCAAGTAACCAGAAAGGATAAGCAGCTTACCCTTATCAACGACAAGGTTAAAAACGGTCGCGTTCTCAAACTCAAAGTCTTGATGACCGACTTGCCTGACATGACAGAGTAATCGGCTGATCATCTATTCCCACTGATAGAAGGATGACACAGAACTAGCAGAATAACCCAAAGCTTGAAAAAACTATGAAATTACTAGGCTTTGTATAGATATTTAATAAGATTAGAGAGACAGGGCATTTTGCCCTAGCCTCAAAGCGATTAATATAAGAGGACAAACGATGAGGTCCTCTTTTTTGATATCGAGGAAAGCGAAAGTCAGGATGCTATATGAGCAGAAACTTGTTGGTTATGATGACGTGTCAACAGAAGTAACAATCGATCAATGAAAAACCTGCTCTTTTATGCTACAATAAACCTATGATTATTTTACAAGCTACCAAACTCGAACGTGCTTTTGCAGGCAGTCCTCTTTTTGAAAATATTTCCTTGCAGGTTGATGAGCGTGACCGCATTGCCCTGGTCGGGCGTAATGGAGCGGGCAAGTCGACTCTTCTCAAGATGCTGGTTGGCGAGGAAACGCCGACCTCAGGCACCATCAGCACCAAACGCGATCTTTCCCTGTCTTATCTGGCACAAGATAGTCGCTTTTCGTCGGACAAGACCATCTATGCTGAGATGGTGGCGGTGTTTGACGACCTGCGGCAGATGGAGAGCCGTTTGAGGGCTATGGAGGGGCAAATGGCAGAGCTGACAGGTGCTGCCTTTGAACGCTTGATGGCAGACTATGACCAGCTGTCGGAGGACTTCCGCAGTCGTGGTGGCTTTACCTACGAAGCGGACATCAAAAGCATTCTCAACGGCTTTAAGTTTGACCAGTCCATGTGGGACATGCCCATCGCTGAACTATCAGGCGGACAGAACACCCGCTTGGCGCTAGCGAAGATGCTCCTTGAAAAGCCAGATTTGCTGGTCTTGGATGAGCCGACTAACCACTTGGACATCGAGACCATCGCTTGGCTGGAAAATTACCTGAAAAACTATCAAGGTGCGCTTATCATTGTCAGTCACGACCGCTATTTCTTGGACAAGGTTGCCACTATCACCTTGGATTTGACACCAAAAAGCCTCGATCGTTACGTGGGCAATTATTCTCAGTTTATAGCACTCAAGGCTCAAAAACTAGAGACCGAGGCCAAAAACTACGAGAAACAGGCCAAGGAAATTGCTAAGCTAGAGGACTTTATCAATCGCAACATCGTCCGTGCCTCGACCACCAAGCGGGCCCAGTCCAGACGCAAGCAACTGGAAAAGATGGAGCGACTGGACAAGCCCCAAGCTGGGCAAAAATCTGCCAATATGACCTTCGAGTCAGCCAAGTCTTCTGGCAACATCGTCTTGACGGCTGATGCCATCGCTATCGGCTATGACCATCAGGTGCTGGCGCAGCCCATTTCCCTAGACGTCCGAAAATACGATGCGATCGCCATCGTCGGACCAAACGGTATCGGCAAGACCACCCTTATCAAGTCGATGGTCGGGCAACTCCCCCTCATTGCGGGTGAGGCAGTTTACGGTGCCAATGTTGAGACCGGCTACTACGACCAGACCCAGTCCGCCCTGACCCGTACCAATACCGTGCTGGAGGAGCTCTGGAGTGCCTTTCCGAGTACGCCAGAAGTGGACATCCGCAACCGTCTGGGGGCCTTTCTCTTCTCTGGTGATGATGTCAAAAAGTCTGTTGCTATGCTGTCTGGCGGTGAAAAAGCGCGCTTACTCCTTGCCAAGCTATCCATGGAAAACAACAATTTCCTCGTTCTCGATGAGCCGACCAACCACTTGGACATCGACAGCAAGGAAGTGCTGGAGAACGCCCTGATTGACTTTGATGGCACCCTGCTCTTTGTCAGCCACGACCGCTACTTTATCAACCGTGTCGCCACCAAAGTTCTTGAAATTTCAGCAGATGGCTCGACCCTCTATCTGGGCGATTATGATTATTATCTGGAGAAAAAGGCAGAGCAGGAAGCTAGACATCAAGCTGACCAGCTGACAGCAGCTAGCCCAACTGATACGCCATCGGCTGGCGCTAGCGATTACCAGTCCCAAAAGGCAGACCAAAAAGAACGCCGCAAACTAGCCCGCCGAATCGACGAGATTGAAAACCAGCTAGAAACCCTAGAAACCCGCCAAGCAGAGATTAACCAAGCCATGCTGACCACCAACGACATCGGCCAACTGACCGACCTCCAAAAAGAGCTGGAGAGCCTAGATGAGCAGCAGCTGTTACTCATGGAGGAGTGGGAGCAGTTGAGTGAGGAAATGGGGGATTAGTCATGTATCGCTTTGTTACCCAAGAAGCTCAACTGACCTTGCATGATTGTTTTATCACAGCCGTAGAATTTGGGCGAGAACTGACCTTGTCTTTTGAACAGGGGATTGATATTTTAGCCAGCCACTCTTTAAATCCGACACACAGGCACCAAACAACAGGACTAGCAGAGGTTGTCTTGCAGTCTTATGAACTGGTACAAGTCAGAGAGGTCTATGGTGCAGAGGATTTTTCACCGAGCTTAGAGGCTCTTACTTCTAAGCGGTTTGAAGTGCTTTGCTTTGAGTTTGATAGGGCCAACAGAACAGCTCCGCTACTGTGTGACATTGATTGGCGGTATTATGTTGCTTACACCTTTTCTTGTGAAGCTGTCTATTATAAATGGAATGAGTTGACTGGTGATGCCTGGTTTCAGGACTGGCCGTAATGTTAGATAAGACGTCACAGGGATAACTTTTTTGTGAAATACTTCCTAAAATACCTGAAATATGGTATAATCGATTTAGAAAACGATTGCAAAGGGTGGATATCAATGGACGTCAAAGACATTTTAGGCATTTTAGAAGACATGGGGGTCGCTGTATTTGCGACTGTGGACGAGTCAGGCATGCCACATGCCAGACATTTTCACATCGGTGTGGCAAATGAACAAGGCATTTTCTTTATGACAAGCCCTGAGACCAAGTTTTTCAAGCAGGTGGCGACAAATCCAAATGTGGCTGTCACGGCGATGAGCCAAGAAGACTATTTGATTCAGGTCATTCGTATAGAGGGAAAGGTACGACCAGTTGGTCCTGACCGACTTTACGATTTACTTGCTGGCAATCCTTATGTTAATTATGTTTACCCAAATCATGAGAAGCAGGAAGACATCGAAGTTTTCCAGCTTTATGAGGGAGTTGGTTTCTACCACAGCTTGACACAAGGGCACAAGTATGTTTTTTCTATTGGAGAAGGTCGCTCAGAGACCGCGCGAAGCATTACCTAGGCAATCTCAGATGATTTAGGATTTGAAATAATTTGTGAAAAGTTGTATACTAACCATGTATGCAACTTTTTGTTTGCGCGACAGTAAATCGACTTAATGCTAGCACAGCTGATTAAGGACCGTTTGTCTGAAGAAGTGGTCGAGGCTTGTTGGTCTGATTAAAACAAACTCGATCTTCAAGTATTTAGCAAAATGATAAAGGAGAATAGTGTGACAGCAGTTAATATCATCGCCTTGGGTGGTGTCCGTGAAATCGGAAAGAATTTTTATGTGGTGGAAATCCGTGGGTCGATTTTTATCCTTGATACAGGTGTTAAGTACCCTGAAAGTGAGCAGTTAGGTGTTGATGTTGTGATTCCTAACCTGGACTATTTGATTGAGAACAAAAAGCGTGTCCAAGGGATTTTCCTCACCCACGGTCATGCGGATGCTATCGGAGCCCTGCCGTATGTGCTCCAGCATATCAAGGTGCCTGTTTTTGGGTCAGAATTGACCATTGAATTAGCCAAACTCTTTGTGAAAAATGCTAATCTCTTTAAGCGCTTTGAAGATTATCATGTGGTCAATGCAGAGACAGAAATTGAGTTTGGCGATAGTACGGTATCCTTTTTCAAGACAACTCACTCTATTCCAGAGAGCCTGGGAATTGTTTTGTCAACGCCTAAAGGCAATATTGTCTACACAGGGGACTTTAAATTTGACCAAGCGGCAAGCCCGCTTTACCAGACTGATTTTGCCCGCTTGGCAGAGATTGGTCGTGAGGGCGTTTTGGCTCTCTTGGCAGATTCTGCCAATGCTGAAAGCAAGGTTCAAATTGCCAGTGAATCAGAAGTTGGCGCTGAAATCAATCGGGTCATTAGCAATTGGGAAGGCAGAATTATTGTGGCTGCTGTAGCGAGCAACTTGTCTCGTATCCAGCAGGTCTTTGATGCTGCCGCCAGCAACGGTCGCCGTGTCGTCTTGACAGGCTATGATGTGGAAAACATTATTCGCACAGGGATTCGGTTGAAAAAGCTCTCTTTAGCTGATGAGCGTTTGATTATCAAAGTGGCAGATATGGCGAACTATGAGGACCATGAACTGATTATCCTTGAAAATGGTCGCATGGGTGAGCCGATAAACTCTTTGAGTAAGATGGCGCAGGGTCGTCACCGTTATGTCAATATTAAAGATGGCGATTTGGTTTATATCGTGACTACACCGTCAGTTGCTAAGGAAGCTATGGTGGCAAGAGTGGCTAACCTTATTTACAAGGCAGGCGGTTCTGTTAAGTCCATTGCTAAGCACATGCGCGTATCTGGTCATGCTAATGCACGAGATTTGCAACTCTTGATTAACTTGCTAAAACCGACCTACCTCTTTCCCGTTCAAGGGGAATACCGTGAACTGTCTGCACATGCAGACTTAGCCATGGATATCGGTCATTTGCCAGAGCATATCTACATCATGAAAAAGGGCAACCGTATGGTTTTAGGAGAAGAAGGTTTCTTGCACGAAGGTTCCGTTCCTTCTGGTGATGTGATGATTGATGGCAATGCCATGGGTGATTTGGGAAGTGTTGTCCTCCGCGATCGCCAGATCCTCTCTGAAGAAGGTATTTTCATCGTTGCCATGACCATTAACAAACGCCAGAAAAAGATTATTTCTAAGGCAAAATTCCATACGCGTGGCTTTGTTTATGTGAAAAAGAACAAAGACATTCTCTATGACAGTGCGGAGCTCGTTAACCAGACCGTTGAGGCTTATTTAAGTCAACCAGATTTTGACTGGAGTGAGTTGAAAAACTTGGTTCGTGACAAATTAAGCAAGTATCTTTACGATCAGACCAAACGTCGCCCATCTATTTTGCCTGTGATTATGGAAGTGCGTTAAGGTGCTAGTTCTCAACTTAGTAGATTTTAAGCCCATCTAAAAAAGTCATGACAGCTAGATGAACGCAACAATGTCTCGAAAATTGATGTTCTGAAAATCTTTGAAAAGCACTTGTAACAGATGTATAGTTGCCAGTGCCTTTTCTTATTCTTCTGTCGCGATGACAAGCCAGCCCAGCTGGTTTTTTTGTTTCGGTTATGGTATAATGAAACAACAGAAGATGGACGGGGGGAATGGTTTGATAGATCAACAATTATTAGAAAGTTTGTTTGCCAGCCCGTGGGAAATTATTATTAACCTTGTTGACCTTTTTTTGGTCACTTGGTTGATTTATCGATTTATTAGAGCTTTAGCTGGCACAAAAATTATGTCGCTGGTTCAGGGTGTCGGTCTTTTTATTCTTTTGCGATTTGTCGCGGAATTGTTGGATTTGACAACGATTACTTATCTGATGAATCAGGTGACGACCTACGGTGTGATTGCGGGTGTTGTCATTTTTGCTCCTGAGATTAGGAGCTTTCTTGAAAAATTTGGCAGAACCCCTCAATCCCTGCTTAAACAACAGACAGTTAGCCATGAGGAAAATTTAGTGACGGCTGTCATCAGTGCTGTCAAGTACATGGCGCCCAGACGTATTGGTGGCTTGATAGTGATTGAGCGCACCCAAACCTTGCAAGAATATATTGCAACAGGCATTTCTTTAGATGCAGATATTTCCAGTCAGATCTTGATCAACATTTTTATTCCCAATACACCGCTTCATGATGGGGCTGTGATTATTAGAGAAAATAAGATTGCTTCTGCATCATCCTACCTGCCCTTGTCTGATTCCTCTTACATTGCTAAAGAATTTGGAACCAGGCACAGAGCAGCGATTGGTCTATCTGAGGTCTCAGATGCGATGACCGTCGTAGTATCAGAGGAAACAGGAGGCATATCCCTCACCTACAAGGATGTCTTTACGCATGATATGACCTGGGAAGAGTTGGGAGATGTGCTCCGCGAAAAATTAGTTACACCACCAGAAACCACTAATTTCTGGACGACAGTTATCAAGGGAGGGCGATGAAATGAGAAATTGGTTTACTCTAAAACGTTCTGGCCTGGCAGTTGTTTCCTTGGTTTTTGCTCTGCTATTATTTTTAACTGCAAAAATAGTTGCCTATAATGGCAGCAGCAATCGTATCAATCTGTTAACTGAGACCTACACGCATACTTTAGAAAATGTTCCGATTGATATTAAATACAATAGCGATGAGTATTTTATCAGCGGCTACTCCTACGAAGCAGAAGTTTATTTGGCATCGACCAATCGTGTCAAATTAGATTCTGAAATCAACCCAGATACACGGCAATTTAAGGTTGTTGCTGATTTAACCAAACTGACTGAAGGCACCACTAAAGTGAGCTTGGATGTGAGGGATTTACCCAGCGATGTGACCGCTGAAGTTCGACCAGCAACCATGACTGTTACGCTCGGTAAACGGGTGACAAAAAATTTCCCTGTCGAAGCAGTGGTTAATGAGGAACGGGTGATGCCAGGGTATGTATACGAGTCAGCTAGTCTGGATGTTTCTGATGTTGCAGTCACCAGTGATGAAAACACAATTGGTCAGATTGCTCGTGTGATTGCTAGCTTGCCTGATGAGACAAGCCTATCAAAAGACCAAGTTAAAGAATCGGTCACCTTGCAAGCTGTTTCTGAGCAAGGCTCAGTTTTACCGGCAATCATCACCCCTGCGAAAGCGGAATTAACAGTTAATTTGCGAAAATTAACCAAAACAGTTCCTTTGGTTGTTGAGCTAACTGGGCAACTGGATAGTAGTCTGTCTCATATCAATTATGAATTAGGGTTCAGTGAGGTGATTATCTCAGGTAGTCAGGAAGCCTTAGATGAGACAGATCGCGTTTTAGTAACGATTGATATTTCTGATATCAAGAAAGATACGCGAAAAACCTTAACCTTATCTGCTGAAGGGGTCAAAGTAACGCCAGAAGTTATCGACGTTAAACTGAAAGTGACCAAAAAGTAGTTATCAAACCTTTCCATAACAAATATGGCATAAGTTAGGAAACAAAAAACAAAAAGAAAGTGAGAAGCGGGTTACCGCATAAGAAAAATGGTAAAATATTTTGGAACGGATGGAGTTCGTGGAGAAGCAAACGTTGAATTGACACCAGAACTGGCCTTCAAACTAGGTCGCTTTGGTGGCTATGTCCTCAGTCAGCACGAAGAAGGGCAACCAAAGGTCTTTGTCGCACGTGATACCCGTATCTCAGGGGAGATGTTGGAGGCTGCTTTGGTGGCTGGGCTTCTTTCAGTTGGTATCGAGGTTTACCAGCTGGGCGTCTTAGCCACGCCGGGAGTGTCTTATCTGGTTCAGACGGAAAATGCTAGCGCTGGTATCATGATTTCAGCCAGTCATAACCCTGCTCAAGACAATGGTATCAAGTTCTTTGGGTCAGACGGTTTCAAACTGGCTGATGAAACGGAGCTTGAAATTGAAGCACTCTTGGACACTCCAAACGATGGCCTCCCACGACCGTCAGCTGAGGGTCTCGGGACCTTAGTGGCTTATCCAGAGGGCTTGCGCAAGTACGAGAAATTCTTGGTTTCTACTGGAGCCGATTTGGCTGGTATGAAGGTGACCTTGGATGCCGCCCACGGGGCAGCCTACTCATCGGCTCGTTCGATTTTCCTTGACTTAAATGCGGAGATCACTGTTATTGGTGATCAGCCTGATGGGCTTAACATCAATGATGGTGTCGGCTCAACTCACCCAGAAAAGCTTCAGCAAACGGTTCGTGAGACAGGCTCTGCTATTGGTCTTGCCTTTGACGGTGATAGCGATCGCTTGATTGCGGTTGATGAAAACGGCGATATTGTAGATGGTGATAAAATTATGTTTATCATCGGGAAATACCTAGCGGAGAAGGGTCAGTTAGCCCAAAACACCATTGTGACGACCGTGATGAGTAACCTTGGTTTCCATAAGGCTTTGGAACGTGAAGGCATTGACAAAGCGGTGACCGCTGTTGGTGACCGTTATGTGGTTGAAGAAATGCGTCGCGGTGGTTATAACTTGGGCGGTGAGCAGTCTGGACATGTCATTATCATGGATTATAACACCACAGGTGATGGACAGTTGACTGCCATCCAGCTGACTAAAATCATGGCTGAAACAGGAAAATCCTTGTCCGAATTAGCCAGTCAAGTTGATATTTTCCCGCAGAAATTGGTTAATATCCGTGTGGATAATAGTATGAAAAACAAGGCGATGGAAGTGCCTGCTATCGCCACCATTATCACCAAGATGGAAGAAGAAATGGCAGGCAATGGACGGATTTTGGTGCGTCCGAGTGGGACTGAGCCCCTGCTTCGTGTCATGGCGGAGGCGCCGACTGATGAGTTGGTGAACTACTATGTGGATACCATCGCTGATGTTGTACGTGCGGAGATTGGGTTGGAGTAATTCAAAAATGAGGCTGGGATTTTTGTTCCAGCCTCAAATTTCAAACGTTAATCAGTCACTTCTCTGACTATTTGAGCGATGCGGAAGTGGGCTAAAAAGGTCAGGGAGACCTTTTTAATCAGGAAATGACACTTGCGGCGCAAGTGTCAAAAATAGTCCAATAGACTGTTTCAGCCTGAATCCTAAAATTAGGGAGGTGAGGGACAATCGCATTCTAAAGAATTACCGATTTTTGTTTCACGTCCCTTCTCTTTTTCCTATCAGCTCTTCAGTGAGTTGAGAATTTAGCTCTGCGATTTTTCCAAAAAAGTGGTACAATAAAAAAATGAACAAACCGACGTCTGCCTATGTGCATATCCCTTTTTGTACTCAGATTTGTTATTACTGTGACTTTTCTAAGGTGTTTATCCAGAATCAGCCTGTGGACGACTATCTGCGGGTTCTTGTGCGTGAGTTTGAGAGTTACGACATCAAGCGTCTCCGCACCCTCTATATGGGTGGTGGTACACCGACAGCTATCACTGCTCAGCAGCTGGACTATGTTTTGACGGAGCTGACCAAGCACTTGGACTTGTCCATGCTGGAGGAATTTACCATTGAGGCTAATCCTGGTGACTTGGATGCGGATAAAATCGCTGTGCTGAAACATTCGGCAGTTAATCGGGTCTCTTTGGGCGTTCAGACCTTCAACAACAAGCACCTGAAAAAAATCGGTCGTAGCCATAATGAAGCCCAGATTTATGAAAGTATTGATGCCCTGAAAGGTGCTGATTTTGACAACATCTCCATTGATTTGATTTATGCCCTGCCTGGTCAGACCCTAGACGATGTCAAGGAAAATGTGGCCAAGGCTTTGGCATTGGACATCCCTCACCTCAGTCTTTACAGCTTGATACTGGAGCACCACACTGTCTTTATGAACAAAATGCGTCGTGGCAAGCTCAATCTACCGACTGAGGATACCGAAGCAGAGATGTTTGATTATATTTTATCAGAACTGAAGAAGGCAGGCTTTGACCATTACGAGATTGCCAATTTTGCCAAGCCTGGTTTTGAGAGCAAACACAATCTGGTCTACTGGGACAATGATGAGTACTTCGGTTGTGGGGCTGGAGCGTCTGGCTATTTGGACGGTATCCGTTACCGTAATCGAGGTCCCATTCAGCATTATTTGAAAGCTGTGGCTGAGGGTAACGCTAGACTGTCAGAGGAGGTCTTAACCAAAACCGAGCAGATGGAGGAGGAATTTTTCCTCGGATTGCGTAAAAAAACTGGCGTCTCCATTTCTCGTTTCGAGCGTAAGTTTGAGACTAGTTTTGAAACCATCTACGGTCAGGTGGTCCGTGACTTGCAGATGGAAGGACTGGTTCAACTAGATGGTGACCATCTGCGCATGACCCAGAAAGGGCTCTTTCTGGGTGATACCGTAGCAGAACGCTTTATTTTAGACAAGGAGGACTAGATGGCACAGATTTATAGCGAACACCTAACCATTCCCTTTGATATGACCGATGTCCAGCAGGAGATTGTCTTGTCCAAGTTCATTTCCTATTGCTTGGGGGTGTCGGGGCGTCAGTCAGCAGCCATTGGTCGTAGTGATGTGGCAGTTTTTGAGCAGTATGGCTTGGTCTGGGTGGTCACCGACTACCAGCTGACCATCAACCGCCTGCCACGCTACGCTGACACCGTTACCATCGAGACAGAGGCCGTTGCCTATGATAAGTTCATCTGTCATCGGCGCTTTCGCATTCTTGATGGGGAAATGGCAGAGCTGCTCAGCATTGATTGTTACTTTGTCTTGATTGATTTTCAGACACGCCGCTTATCGGCTGTGCCAGAGAACTTGATTGCACCCTATGGGTCGGAGCAGGTCAAGCGCTTGCCTAAGATGGCAAAATGCCCAAGTTTGACGACTCCAGATAGCCAGAGTTTCCCTGTTCGTTACTTTGACATCGACATGAATGGACATGTCAACAATGGCAGGTATTTGGACTGGTGCTACGAGGTACTGGGCTATGACTTTTTGATGGCACATCGTCCAAAACGGATCCAACTCAAGTTTATCAAGGAAATTGCTCCTAAAGGTCATGTGACAGAGTGTTTTGAGATGGCGAACTTGACCAGTCGCCATGAGATACAGGTTGGCGATCAGCTCCATGCCCAAGCTATGATAGACTGGGAGGTGCGTGATGGCCAGTGAGGACAAGTGGTTAAGCTGGGCAACGCGTTTGCAGTCGCTCGCGCAAAACGGTCTGGCTTATACAACCAACGCTTTTGACAAGGAACGGTTTGAGGAAATCCGTCAGATGGCAGCAGAGATGCTGGTTGAGCCATCTGGTCAACCGTTAAAGGTGGTAAGGGATCTTTTTGCCAGCGAGACAGGCTACCAGACCCCAAGCTTGATACCCGCGCAGCCATTTTCCAAGAGGGGAAAATCTTGCTGGTGCAGGAAGCAGATGGGTTATGGAGCTTGCCGGGAGGGGGGCTGGTGCGATGTGGATCAGTCACCTATGGACAACACGAACAGGGAAGCCAAAGAGGAAGCAGGGCTAGATGTAGTCGCCTACCGATTGGTTGCGGTGCTTGACAAGCACAAACACCAACCCAGTCGTTCAGCCCATCATGTCACCAAGCTCTTTTTCCTTTGCCGAGTATTGGGAGGAGCTTTTGAGCCGAATAACGAGACTCTAGCCAGCGGCTACTTTGCCCTAGATGACTTGCCAAATCTTTCGGTCAATAAGACCACAGCAGCACAGATTGCCCTCTGTTATGAGGCTTATCAAGCGGAACACTGGGAAACGGTGTTTGATTGAGGAGGATTGTATGCCAAAAACGGAAAATGTCGTATTGACCAACATGTGTATGGTGACAGATGGGACCAAGGTCTTGGTGCAAAACCGTAAAGACCCTGATTGGCCTGGGTTAGTTTATCCAGGTGGGGATTGTGTCATAATAATGACAGGTGCTTAAAACGCTGTTAAATCAAGGATTTGAGCGTTCTACAATCTGTTCCTAAGGAGGATATTATCACATTTAGAAAATATAATTGCTTAGGCAAGAACAATTTAGAGTGTTCTTGCCTTTTTTATTTTACAGGGAGGAAAATAGTGGAACTTGCAGAATCAACTCGCCTTGGTGTCGTTGGCTTCCTCATGCTTACGATGGGAGTAACACTACCAAAAGCGACAGAAATACTGAAAGAATTAGAAATGAGTGGCCTGGTTACCGTCAAAACAGGGGGTCAACTAGAAATCAAATTGTTGGAGGACAATCATGAAACGCATTAGTGCAAACCAATATCAGACATCCGAGAGGTATTACAAACTTCCAAAGCTCTTATTTGAGAGTGATCGATACAAGGACATGAAGCTGGAGGTTAAGGTTGCCTATGCTGTTTTGAAAGATCGACTGGAGTTATCGTTGAGTAAGGGCTGGATAGATGAGCAAGGTTTTATCTACTTGATTTACTCTAACTCAAAATTGATGGATTTGTTAGGGTGTTCTAAGTCCAAACTCCTGTCCATCAAAAAATCCTTGAGAGATTTTGGACTTATTGAGGAAGTCCAACAGTCATCCAGTGAAAAAGGACGGCTCGCAAACAAGATTTATCTGGGTGAGTTAGAACATGAACTTACCCCCGTCTTAAATTCAGACGGGGGTGGTGTTAAAAAAACACGGGGCCAGTCTCAAAATCAGACGGGCCCCGTCTTAATTTCAGCCACTAGTGAGACTGAAGATAATGAGACTGAACATAGTGAGGCTAAGGAGAGTGATTGTCTTTCAGAGGACGAGGAGGAAAAAGGGCTCACTCGTAAAGTGGATAAGCCAACCACCTATGACAAGGATTATATTTACCAATTGGTCTATGACCAGCTGATTCGTGAGAAGTTTTCTAAGACAAGTGCAGAATTTGTTATGAGGCATTTTGAGACTAGGTATCAGTATGCTTTGGAGAACATGAGATTTGCCAGAACGACAGAGGCCATAGCGGAGTATGTCTTCAATGGCATTCTGGCAGAGTGGAATAAGGAACGTCGACAAGAACAGGAAAGGAGGTGAGAACCATGTGGTGGAAAATTTTGCTAGGCATGTGGATATTGTCGCTCATCGCATTAGCTATTGAGTTCAAAAATGCTCCAGAAATGAACGACCATATCTAACCAAGGCTTTACGAGAAGTAAGGTCTTTTTTTGATACCTGAAAGGAGAAACAGATGAATTTTTTTGATTGCTTTGCAGGGATTGGAGGCTTTCGTTTAGGCATGGAAAGCCAGGGTCATACCTGCATCGGATTTTGCGAGATTGACCGTTTCGCCAGACAAAGCTACCAAGCCATTCACGACACGACAGGAGAATTAGAATACCATGACATTACAGCTATCACCGATGACCAACTCAGGCAACTCCGAGGACAAGTGGACGTCCTCTGTGGGGGCTTTCCTTGCCAAGCCTTTTCTCTCGCAGGCAGACGACTGGGATTTGAGGACACTAGAGGGACTCTCTTCTTTGAGCTTGCTCGATGTGCCAAGGAAATCCAACCACCTTATCTATTTTTTGAAAACGTCAAGGGGCTACTCAGTCACGACCAGGGACGGACGTTCGCCACAATCCTCACCACGCTGGATGAACTGGGGTATCATGTCGAATGGCAGGTGCTTAACAGTAAAGATTTTGGCCTTCCCCAAAACAGGGAGCGGGTCTTTCTTATCGGACATTCTCGAAAGCGAGGTTTCCGACCAATATTTCCTCTCAGAGGACAAGGTAGCCCAGCTCATCTTGACCGACTAGGTAATGTCAATCCATCTGGAAAGGGGATGAGTGGGGAGGTCTATCTATCAACGGGACTGTCGCCAACCTTAACCGTAAATAAGGGGGAGGGTGCCAAGATTGCCATACCCGTTCTATCACCTGACAGACTTAATAAGCGGCAGAATGGCAGACGGTTCAAGGATAATCAAGACCACATGTTTACCCTAACGGCTCAAGACAGGCATGGGGTACTAGTGGCTGGAAATTTGCCGACTAGCTTTGATCAAGCAGGACGAGTTTATCATACAGAAGGTCTTTCCCCGACCCTCACCACCATGCAGGGTGGGGATAAGATTCCAAAAGTCTTGTTACGTCACGAAGCGCCACACTTAAAAATCCGTGAGGCGACCAAACAAGGTTTTGCCCAGGCAGAGTTGGGTGATTCGGTCAACCTGTCCTATCCAAAGTCTAATTCAAAACGTGGACGGGTGGGAAAACAAATCGCCAATACCCTTACGACCAGTTCCCAACAAGGAGTCGTTGTCGCGGCTCTGGAATATCGCAAGGACAAATGGTTTGAGGTGACAGGATTTTTGGTGGGAGATAAACTTTATCGTCTGAGAATCCGAAAACTCACACCTAGAGAATGCTTTCGCCTACAAGGCTTTCCAGATTGGGTATTTGAACGAGCAGAAGCGGTTTCAAGCAAGAGCCAACTCTATAAGCAGGCTGGAAACAGTGTCTCAGTTCCTGTTATCGCTGTTATCGCACGAGAATTAAAGAAATTGGAGGAGAACCATGAAATTACTACATAAAGAATCCATAAGAACCTGTTCAGAGTTGGATGAGGCTATTCATCAAGCAGAGGTGGAGCGACTGACAGAAAGGCTCCTTACCTTGCCCAACTATGATTGCGAAATGATTGTGACCTTTGAGGATGACTACCACAAGGAGATGAACCTCCCCCTCTTTTACGAATCCAATCTCCATCGGGTTTTTGAATTTTTGGAGGAGAGGGACATCAAAAACGGAGTGGACAGCTTCTTGACAGACACTGGGGATTTGGCCTTCAGAGCCTATGGGCAGAATTACACCCATCAAGGCAAGGACGGTATCCTGACTAGCCTAGTAACAGTGAAATGCTTTAGTGAGGGCAGGGTTCCTGTCAATATGACCAGAATCCTTGGTGGGTTTGTGATGGAAGATCTAACTAAGGTCAAGGAGGGTGTCACATGCGACTCTATCTAAGCAAAAACCAAGACCGACACCAGTCTTTGATTGAGACCCTAGATGCTTATGGCATTGCATATGAGCTGGTGGACTTTGAGCAACTGAAGAAAGAAGACCTACTGGAATGGATGCGGCTATCTCCAGACTGCTTTGACTTTCTGACCCCAACCTGTTTGATATACAAACGCAGGGATAATCTCCCTTTTTCCCGATTTCTTGACATCATCTGGGATCATCGGGCAAGAAGTCTTCGTTTACCGCTGATCGTCGATAAGGGGCATGTCTATCCTGATGTAACCCTAGAAGACTTGCGATCCTTTCTTCCTCGTGAACGGAAAGAGAAGGAGCGGCGAGCTCTTAAAACCTTCTTAAGCGTGTAGGAGGGGCTATGGCAGAATTATTTTGGGAAAACCTTGCCCTTCTCTTGGCAGAAAAAGAGATGAGCTGGGCTGAGTTGACACGGCAGATGTTTGCGGGCAGTTACCAGTACCCCAGCGAGTTCAATCGGCTCTATCAGAAAATCAGGCACTACAAGTCCACCTGTCAAATGCCTCAGACTAAGTGGGTGGAAAAAATTGTGCTGGTCTTGGAGGTGGACTATGAAGACCTATTTAGACGCTAGAATTTGGAACATTTTTGCTCTCTATCTCTACCAGTATGTGAATACTATTTTAGTATCTCTGTATTTAGGAGACCAGCTATTCTTGTGGGAAGTCCTTGTTTGTCAGCTCCTTTACTTGGCGAGTCTAATCTGGCTCTTAAAGAAGTTTCCACGGTCTATATCTGTTCAAGTTCGGTTTGTTTGGTTGGTGACTTGTCTAGGCTCTATGTTTCTGCTGTCAGTCCTTGTCGGGATTCTATGGCCAGTCACTTCCACCAATCAAACGAGCCTTATATCTGTACAAAGCCAGCTCCCTTTGGCTATCTTTATCCTCTTTTTAACCAATGCTAGTCTGGTTGAAGAATTGGTTTACCGTGGATACCTCTGGTCACTCTTTCCAAAGCCTTACCAATCCTTACTGGTAACCAGTCTTGTTTTTGCCTTGGCTCATCAACCAGATAGCTTAGGCAGTTGGCTAGTTTACGGCTGTTTAGGATTGGGCTTGGGGGTCATGCGACAACAGACGGACCTATTAGGGGCGACAGGTCTCCATCTGGTGTGGAATGGCTTGGTGCTACTAACTACTTTTCTGTGATAAAAAAGGCGAGGGGACTGGTTTAAGATAAGCCTATCCCACAACGGAAGGAGCAGCTATGTCGAGTGAACAACAGGAACGCCAAGCCTTTCAGTATTTAGAGCGAAGTAGTCTCTTAACGCTGAGAACCCTGCTTAAGATTCTGGACTGGTCTGTCAAACGTGGCCTTCATCAAGAAACAGCCTATAAAATTGGCCTTCAAACTCTGGCAGATTTGGTCAAGACCCCGTTTGCCATTGATGGCATTGACTTAAAAACAGAACTCTTAGATAAGCCCGTGGATGTCGAGAAGTTAAAAGAGCTGTTGGCTAAGGACAATTTGCCTTTGGCGATCGCTTTTCAAGATGACTACCTCTATTTTTACACCAAGGACAGATCCTTGCTGGATACCCACCTAGACACCCTCCTAAAAGAACTGGTCAATGATGCAGACAAGCTCAAGGGCTTGGTGACGGACAAGACCTTAGATGAGGAAATTGCTTTAGCCAAGGAAGATATTGTCCTGAGTGATGAGTCTAGCGTCAAAACGAAAGAGATGGTGCTGTGATGTCTAAAGCAAGAATAATTGTTTTTGTCATGATGGGGCTAGCTCTAGGCTATGTCTGCCATCGTCTGAGCCTCCTCTATGATGAGATGAGCCATCTGCCTGTCTTTGATAGGTGGGCTTATCTCTTGATGGAAGGTCAAAATGTTTTTTCTGATAAGCCTTGGAATTTTCACTTTACTTTTCGCTCTAGCCTTTGGTTTCTGTTTGGTCTTGGTGCGATGGGCTTGATCTACCTCTACACGACTTCAGGAGCCAAGGTTTACCGAGAGGGGCAGGAATATGGGTCAGCTCGCTTTGGTATAAAACAAGAGAGTCAGGCCTTCGCAAGTAAAAATCCCTTTTCAGATACCATACTGGCTAAGACCGTTCGCCTTACCCTTCTGGAGAAGAAGCGACCTAAGTTTGACCGCAATAAAAACTTGGTTGTTATCGGTGGTTCAGGTGCAGGCAAGACTTTTCGCTTTGTCAAGCCCAATCTGATTCAAGCTAACTGTTCCAATATTGTGGTTGACCCCAAGGACCATCTGCCTCAAAAGACAGGAAAGTTCTTCCTGAAAGTAGGCTACCAGATAAAGATTTTAGACTTGGTATCCATGATGACCAGCAATGGCTTCAATCCCTTTCGCTATGTGGAAACCGAGAATGATTTGAACCGTATGCTGACGGTGTACTTCAATAACACCAAGGGAAATGGGTCACGCAGCGATCCCTTCTGGGATGAGGCGTCGATGACCTTGGTGAGAGCCATTGCTTCTTACCTGGTTGATTTTTACAATCCACCTAAAACTAGAGAACAGCTGATTGAAGAGGATCGTTTGTCAAAAAAAGAGAGAAAAGCTCTACATACTAGGGAGAAACAAGACTTAGAGAACAGTCGTAAACGAGGGCGTTATCCCTCTTTTGCGGAAATTTCCAAGTTGATTAAGCTTCTTCATAAGGCGGACGGGGCTGAGAAGAGTGTCCTAGAGGTCATGTTTGAGCGCTACGCAAAGACCTATGGGACTGAAAACTTTACTATGCGAAACTGGGCGGATTTTCAAAACTACAAGGACAAGACCTTGGATTCAGTCATTGCAGTCACAACTGCTAAATTTGCCCTCTTCAATATCCAGTCGGTCATTGATTTGACAAAAACTGATACCATGGACATCAAAAGTTGGGGGATCCAAAAAACGATGGTCTACTTAGTTATTCCTGACAATGATTCCACCTTTCGCTTCTTGTCAGCCCTCTTTTTCTCAACGGTCTTTTCCACCTTGACCAGACAAGCTGATGTGGACTTTAAGGGCAAGCTTCCTATTCACGTGCGGGCTTATCTGGACGAGTTTGCGAACGTCGGCGAGATTCCAGATTTTGCGGAATTGACCTCCACCGTTCGCTCCCGAAATATCAGCCTTGTCCCTATCCTACAAAACATTGCCCAGCTTCAAGGCCTCTACAAAGAAAAAGATGCCTGGAAGACCATCTTGGGTAACTGTGACAGCCTGCTCTATCTTGGTGGGAATGATGAGGAGACCTTTAAGTTTATGTCGGCTCTCTTAGGGAAACAAACTATTGATGTCAGAAACACCAGTCGGTCCTTTGGCCAAACAGGGTCTGGTTCTCTTAGCCATCAAAAGATTGCCCGTGACCTGATGACACCAGACGAAGTGGGAAACATGGATCGAGGGGATTGCTTGGTCAGAATTGCCAATACCCCTGCCTTCTATGCCAAGAAGTATGACCCCTTTAAGCACCCCAACTGGCAGTATTTGGCAGATGAGGAAGGGGACGACTGGTGGTGGGAGCCAGACCTTGCCTTGACAGGAGAACCACCGCTTGATTTAAGGGGACACCGAGTGCGAAACCTGAGTCAAGACCCTCGCTTTACCGCAACACTAAAACAGAAATGAGGAAAACAGATGATACAAAAACTACCAAACCTAACCTATGGGGTTGATGCCAGCTCCATGTTTGCCCAGGCTATGTCCCTGCTTCAAAAAGGGCTGGTAGCGACAGGAGCCTTTCTTGTCGTGATTGGGGTCATTAACCTCGCAACTAACATCAAAGATGGTGGACCAGGTGTCCGAAATGCCATCTTAGAGATTGTTGGTGGGGTGATGGTCGGAGCTGCTGGGGCCTTTGTGACCCAGATTACCATTTAAGAAGGAGACCAGCAATGTGATGAATAAGAATTTCCCTCAGCTAGTTTTTCTGGTCTCAGAAAAAGTCTCCTCAGATAACCTCTTTGAGGGCTTCTCCTTAGACTTGGAATCGACCGCTGATTTGGTCAAATCCCTATCAGACTATAACCCAACCGTCTGGTCTTACATGACAGCCGTCACTGAGCAGGTCATGCGTCCGATTGGCGTGGCTATCTTAGCCCTTATCTTAATCTTGGAGTTTTCAAAATTAGCCAAGAAGATTGCCAGCTCTGGTGGCGCCATGACCATTGAGGCCATTGCCCCGATGATCGTTAGTTTTATTATGGTTGGTGTAGTGATGGCTAATACCACGGTGATTGTGGAAGCCATTTTGGGCTTAGCTGGCCATGCCCTCTCCCGAATTGCAGGCGTAGTTGCCCAAAGTGGTCAAACTTATGACACCTTATCAGGTCTAAAAGGGTCTGGTATCGTCGGGAAAATGATTATTGCCTTTTTTGCCCTCTTGATTTGGCTGGTTAGAATGGCTAGTGCCGCTATGGTTAATCTCATGGTGACCATTCGTTTTATTCAGCTCTATCTCATGCTTCCCTTTGCCCCAATCACTCTCCCAACCTTCTTGAGTGATGAGTGGCGTGGGGTAGGCATTGGCTACCTGAAAAATATTATGGTCTATGGTGTCCAGGGTATTCTCATCTTCTTGATTGTATCCCTTATGCCGCTCTTTGAATCGGCTGGAAAAATTGCGGTCGCAAACGGAGCAGGAGATGGTGAGGTTCTCGTCATCATGTTTGGGAGTTTTGTCCAAGCCATTCTGCTTATCATTGCCCTTGTTGGCTCTCAACGCACAGCCAGAAGTATTTTAGGGATGTAGGACGACCTTGTTCCAGCTTAACACGATAACGGAGTAGAGGGTCTGCTCCGTTTTTGTCAATCATATCTTAGTTATGGAGGATTATTGAATGAACACCCGTGTCTTTAAGGACATTTCAAAATACCAGCACCGAGCTTGGTTAGGATTTACCACACGGCAGGTCATTTTTGTCTTGCCAGCTTTAGCGATAACCATTCTAGTCCTTGGACTCAATCTCTTTTTTTGGCAGTTTGGGGACTGGTTTGTCTATGGTTTTACAGGGAGTTTTACCCTTCCCTTGCTTCTATTTGGGGTCTATCGCCCCAATCACCTAGCCTTTGAACACTACCTGCATTACCGCCTACGGTTTGCCCTTACTGTCCCTGTACGTACCCTAACTGGAAAGGAAAATACCCATGCGAAACCTACTAAAACCATCAACGAAATCCAAGCTATCTGCGACTGATAAGAAGCGACAAAAAGAGCTTCGTCAAGAACTTCAACCAACAACCGTCAACACGATCGCTTATCAAGGATTGTTTGAGAATGGCCTCATGCAAGTCACCCCTGACTATTATTCCCAAAGCTATCTTTTGGGTGATGTCAATTACCAGACCGTTGGGCTGGAGGAGCGAGCGCTTATTGTGGACAAGTATTCGGACATGATTAACGCTTTAGATGACCGCACGCATTTTCAGCTAACCCTCTTTAATCAACGGGTCAACCTAGATAGGTTCCGTTCAAGTGTGCTTTATCCCCTACATGATGATGGCTACAATCATTTCCGTGAGGAACTGAACCAGATGATGAACCAGAATTTGGACAATGGTGAAAACAATTTTAACACTATCAAATTGATAACCTTTGGGCGGACGGATACCTCAACCAAACAAGCTCATCGCTCCTTATCCCAAGTTGGTGAGTATGTCAAAAATGGTCTGGCTGAAATTGACTGTACCTTCCATCTCCTAGAGGGAGAAGCTAGGGTCAATTACCTTGCGGATATGCTTCGAGGAGACAATCACTTACCGTTTAGCTATAAGGATTTGGCTCTATCAGGTCTAACGACCAAGCATTTCATTGCGCCACAAAGCATGTCCTTTAAGCACAAGGACTATCTGGCTATTGACGACCGTTATTTACAGGTGGTCTATGTCAGGGACTATGGGACAGAGTTAGGGGATGGTTTTATCCGTGACCTCATGCAGACAGATAGGGAACTCATTATCAGTTTTCATGCCCAAGGGTCGCAAAAGTCAGAAGCTATGGCCAAGGTTAGAACCAAGAAGACCCTTATGGAATCCCAGAAAATCGGTGAGCAACAAAAGATGGCTCGCTCAGGCATCTATTTGGAAAAGGCTAGTCATGTTCTAGAAACCACCATTGATGAGGCGGATGACCTCCTCAGCACCATGACTAAAACAGGGGATAAACTCTTTGAGACGGTCTTTCTGATTGGACTGTTAGAAGACAGCCCAGAAGCCCTCAAAGAAGCCCTGAATGATATGCGACAGGTCGCTGGCTCTCACGACTTGATTATTGACCCCTTGCCTTATATGCAGGAAGCCGCCTTTAATAGCCTTCTCCCTCTTGGGAAAAACTTTCTTCAAGGCATTTCTCGCAGCCTCTTGACCTCCAATATCGCCGTGCAATCTCCTTGGACTTCGGTGGATTTGCAAGACAAGGGAGGGAAATACTATGGCATTAACCAGATTTCAAATAACATCATCACCATTGACCGCAAGGCTCTCAATACCCCGTCTGGTCTTATCCTAGGGACATCGGGGGCAGGTAAGGGCATGGGAACCAAGCATGAAATCACCACCACTAGGCTCAAAGAAGTCGATGACAAGACAGATATTATCGTGGTTGACCCAGAAAATGAGTATGGTTTGATTGGTCAAGCCTTTGATGGGGAAAGCATCATTATTGCCCCAGATAGCCAGACCTTTCTGAATGTCTTAGACTTATCTAGCCATGGCTTTGATGAAGACCCTGTCAAGCTCAAGTCAGAGTTCCTCTTGTCCTGGATTGGCAAGCTCTTAGACCGACAGATGGACGGTCGAGAGAAGTCAATCATTGACCGAGTGACGCGGCTGACCTACCAACATTTCACAGAGCCAACCTTGGAAGAATGGGTTTTTGTCTTATCCAAGCAACCTGAACCAGAAGCAGGTAATCTAGCTCTTGATATGGAACTCTATGTCAAAGGGTCGCTAGATATGTTTGCCCACCGAACCAACGTGACGACGGATAAGTCCTTTGTGATTTACAATGTCAAAAAACTAGGAGAAGCCCTCAAGCCCATTGCCCTCATGGTAGTCTTTGAACAAATCTGGAATCGGGTGGTCAGAAACCAACAACTGGGGAAAACCACTTGGATTTACTTTGATGAGATGCAGCTCCTATTGTTAGATGAATACGCCAGTAATTTCTTTTTCAAGCTCTGGAGCCGGGTGAGAAAGTACGGGGCCATTCCAACGGGTATTACCCAAAACGTGGAAACCCTATTGATGGATGCCAATGGGCGACGGATTTTGGCCAATAGTGAGTTTATGATTCTGCTCAAACAGGCCAAAAATGACCGAGAAGAATTAGTTCATCTGCTTGGCTTGTCTAAGGAATTGGAGAAATACCTGGTCAATCCCGAGCGTGGAGCAGGTCTTATTAAGGCTGGTCACACGGTTGTGCCTTTCAAGAACCGGATTCCTGCCGATACCCAACTCTTTGACCTGATGAGCACGGACCCCGATAAGATGGTTCAGGTAAAGCAGGAGGACGAGTAGGATGGCTGTCACCAAGAAAGAACTGAAGCGCGCAAGGCTCACGAGGAAAAGCAATCTCAGACAGGGCAGACGCACCTATCGTCTCAAACGACAGGAAGCGAAGAAGAATTTGACTGCTCATCTGGGCAGACGAAACCTTCTGTTTCATCGTGTTGTATCATCTAAATCTGGAAAAGTTTCTCCTGCTAAACAAACCTATCAAGAAGCCCTCTCTAGTGCCAAGCAAGAGTTTGATGACCTCAAAGAAGAGGAAGACAAGCGGTTTGATAACCTCTTATCAACTGCCAATCCCCATGACCTGACCCACAGGGAATTGAAAGCCTATCGCCTCCCGCAGGCTAAGGCCAGACACAAGCAGGCCAGGCAACACTTGAAAAACGTCAAGGAGGAAGAAAAGGCTAAAGATAAGAAAAAAGCATCTGTCCAAGTAGATGATGCCAAAGGCTCTCGTTTTTTCTACCAAGCCAAGTCTATTGAGCGTTTGCAGGCTGAACAGGAAGTCTCTCAAAGCAAACGAGAGCTGAAACAGGTTAAGACAGCCACCAAGCACAAGTCACCCACGAACAAGGTCAAACGTGCAAGTAAACTGATTGGGCGAGAAGCCCTTTACCTCACCAGTCAAGATGACGACTTGTCTGGTGCTAGGGAAGTAGTGGACACCAGCTACCAGGTGGCACGTTACTCCAGAACAGGTATTGACACAGGTAAAGTGGCCGTCAAGCTCTCGCAAGCCAGCTCACGATTTATGGTCAGACGGGCTAGAAATACTAAAGAACGTTACCAAAACTGGCGTTCTGGAAAAGGGTGGCGGTTGACGAAGCAAGATGAGAAGGTCCTTTATCGTCTTAAACGGCAAGTCGCAAAGCGAGCACACCAGACCAGACAAGTTGGTAGGGTTGTGCAAAGTTTCATCTCCAGTTTCAAACAAGCCTTTATGACTATAATTGGCAATCCTGTCACCTGGATTGTTTCTGGTCTCTTATGTTTTCTGCTTCTAATGATGTCTTTCTTTTTAGGCTTTGCCAGTCAGACCCTTATCCAACAAGATGAGTTTGAATTGACCAAGGCTTACACTCACATGACGTGGGAGGATGCGGAACAGACCCGAACCAGCGAAAAGGGGATTACCTACTACACCAAGATAGATGAGGTCATGGCTTATATGAATAGCCAGTTTCAGGATTATGCCTTAGAAGATAGGATAAGTGTCTTGCCACCCTCTAGCACTTATAAAGATTACCTATCCACGCTCTGGCAGGACTTAAATGGTGGAGATAGCCTTAAAACTATGGCAGAGCTTTATAATAGGCCGCCTTATCAATTGTCCAAAGAGGAACAAGATGACCTCAAGGAACTGTCGGAGGAAGGTGTCTATGCCAGTATGCAGGAACTTGAGAACCCTTTTGAGGGCAAGACAGATGATGATGTTTTGCCCATGACCTATCGCTATGGCTACTATCATTTGGACGGTAAGCCCACCATGCAAGAGTTTATTATCCTTGAAGCAAAGGAAAATCAAGCGGTTCTCGCCCCTCTTGATGGGACGATTCATCTGGACGGTGATGATGTCGTTATTACCGCTGGTAAAAAGGTCAGTTCAGTCTCTTTGCGTTTGTATGGCATTCACACCGGTCGCTTGGTTGAGGGGCAAAGAGTCGTTGCGGGTGATAGAATTGGTCAGACCAAGACTAACACAGGTCTTAAAGTGTCCTATGAGAAATATGACCCAGACCAAAAGAAATTAGTTGCGGTCAATCCAGCCTTTTACTTTCCCAAGGTGGTTCAAGTCCAGACCACTATCTTACCCAATATCGGTCAATTTGGTGGGGATGAATTTGAACGAGCCAAAGCCATTTATATCTTTCTAAAAGCTAAGGGAGCGACCAATCAGGCTATCGCAGCCATCTTAGGCAACTGGTCAGTTGAATCAGGCATTAACCCAAAACGGGCAGAAGGGGATTACCTGAGCCCACCTGTTGGGGCAAGCGATAGCTCATGGGACGACCCTAACTGGCTGTCTATGGGTGGTCCTGCCATTTATAACGGTAGCTATCCCAACATTCTTCGTCGAGGCCTTGGTCTAGGGCAATGGACGGACACCGCAGACGGTTCACGTCGCCACACCTTGCTTCTGGAGTACGCCAAGAGAAAGGGCAAGCCCTGGTATGATTTAGAGCTTCAGTTGGACTTTATGCTTGAGGGAGACAATCCCTATTACACCAATTGGCTCAAAGATTTCTTCCAGCATACGGGCAGTCCAGCTAGTCTAGCCCAGGTCTTTCTGACCTATTGGGAGGGCAATAGTGGTGACAAGCTCTTGGAACGTCAAACCAGAGCTGCCGAGTGGTACTATCAGATTGAAAAAGGTTTTAGTCAACCAAATGGAGGCACCGCTCAGAGTGATCCAGCTGCCCTAGAAGCCGTTAGAGGAGACCTCTTTGACAATTCTATCCCTGGAGGTGGTGATGGGATGGGCTATGCCTACGGCCAATGTACTTGGGGAGTTGCGGCACGCATTAACCAGCTTGGTCTCAAGCTCAAAGGGCGAAACGGAGAGAAAATTCCTATTACTAGCGTTATGGGAAATGGTCAAGATTGGGTGGGTTCTGCATCAGCTTTAGGAGGTGAGACGGGTTCAATGCCTCAAGCAGGGGCTATTATCTCCTTTGCGGGAGGCAGTCACGGCACACCTATTCCTTACGGTCATGTGGCATTTGTCGAGAAAGTCTACCCAGATGGCTCATTCTTGATTTCAGAGACCAATGTCAATGGCAATCCAAACTACACCTTCCGAAAAATCAGCGGACCAGACGCAGCTATGAGTTTTGCTTATACGGTGAAATAATCAACGATTTGACAAATCACTATTCTTGAGTTAGAATTAAAACACTAGCACTCCAGTTGTTCCCTGATACAAAACAACTGAAGTCATTTTTGGTTAATTGTATGATTTAATAATCGTCTAGCTTGAAATAGTATTAAATATAGTGTATAATGATGATGTAGATGAGTGGTCGGCTCATGGTCAATCTGATAGTAAACCTGAACATAAGGGTCAGGCGGTGGCAGGCACCAGAATGAAACCTGATAAAAATCTTAGACCTAAGGGCTAAGCGGTGGCAGACACCAGAATAAACCGACCTTGATAAGTGGCTTGCCTTCCGGTAGGTCACTTATTTTAATTTGGAGGTATGATGGCAAGACAATCAAGTGAGTATAAGAGACCAAGCTCAAACGAAATTATCGTTTTGCGTCGCTATTTTGAGAAGATGTTTGAAGCTGCAACTTTCTTTAATCGGTATTTTAGAAATAAGGTAGTTCACTATGGTACAGATAATGACATGGTAGCTATTCATTTTTCAACGACTAATTTTATGCACCTGTGTGGCATTGATTATCGTAAAGGACCTGCTAGTTTTTTTGATGATTGTTTGCTTCGACATCTTGTTGTTGATGATATGATGATTAAGCGAGATGGTACAACCTTTCAAAAATTACAAGTTTTGGGTTCAGTAGGAGAATTGATTGGGCAATATGTTCATTTAACCCAATCGGGGCGTTATTTATATTTGGAATTTGATTATGCTTTAAGGACTAAAAAACAAATTCTAGCATTGACACTAAAGGATACTCGTTCTAAAGTTGTTCCGCAGTCTCTGTTAGACTTGAAGCGACAAAAGACCTTTCCAATTGGTGCACCTGTGCAGTGCATTTATGCAAAATATCTAAATAATAATCAGATTGAGATTTATTATCTTAGAGAAAATCGAGATTTTTCTGAGTTCCTCTAATTGAAGTATGAGATTTCAGTCAACAACCAGCCAGTAGCCTTTTTGCTACTGGCTTTTTTTCGTGATAAAATATGCAACTCCTTCTTGGTATGATGGGGCAAGATTAGCCAGTTCTTATGGTAATCGACAAAATAACCTATAAAGGAGTGTCCCATGACCCTACCCATTCAAGTGAAACCAATTATTACCCAAGAAAAGGGTGAGAAACATGTCTTTCGTAAAAGTAAGAAATACCGTACGCTTTGTTCTGTTGCACTAGGAACAGTCGCAACGGCGGTGCTAGCTTTAGGTGGCGGGGTTGCTCAGGCAGATGAGTTAGCCACGATATCTGTTGAAACTCCCATTGTTCTGACGGATAATCCAGCGACCAACCTTCCTGAAGCCCAGCCTGCTGAGACAAGTGAACACACAACGTCACTTTCTGAAACAGGTCAGTCGCAAGGAACCATGCCTGTGACCATTGATGAGACGACATTAAAGCAGGCAATCAATGACGCTAAGGCAGAGGGGGTGACAATTACATCAGGTCAAGACATGGACCTTGGAACTACCCAGACAGCTGAAGAAACCAGTCAAGGCCTTGACACCGCTAAGGCTGATATGGATAAGCAGGTATCCGAGCTGAAAGATGTGACAGCTAAGTACCAGTCAGATAAGGCAGATCATGCGGCGGAAGTGGCACGGATTGACGGAGAGAACGAAACTCTGAAAACCAGTCATAAACAAGCAGAAGACGTGGCGAAAAACCTTGAGAAGGACGTCAATGCTAGTGTTTCTGATTTGACCAAGCGTTTTTCAAATGTCAAGGTAAGGGTGACGGATAAGACCATCACATCAGGCGATGGCACATCTCCTGAAGCCTATGAGGGCTACACCAAACTGGTCCAAGGGGTTAGTGAGCAGAACCAATCTGCTATTGACACCTATGTGATTAAAAAAACGGAAGCAGACGCTCAAACGGCTAAAAATAAGCAGATTGAAGCTGAAAATGCAGCTGGTTTAGCCAAAGCAAAAGACGATAACGAGGCCATTACCCAGCGAAATCAGGCAGGTCAGGTTGCCATTGACGAGGAGAATCGCCGTGGTCAAGCAGCGGTGGACCAGGCCAATAAGGACAAGCAAGCCCAAGTGACCAATCGTCAGGCAGAGATTGCAGCCATTAAAAAAGGCAATGCCCAGAAACAGGCAGAAGCCGATGCGACTAACAAGGCCAATGAAGCCTATAATGCCTCGGAAAAAGCTCGCTATGATAGAGAACTGGCGGAGATTAGAAAAGGCGAAGAGGGATACATTTCAGAAGCTCTTGCCCAGGCTCTCGACCTTAATCGTGGGGAACCCCAAGCCCAGCACGGAGCAGCGACTCGTAATCCCGACCACATTATTAGCACGGGGGATGCCATGTTGGGAGGCTATAGTCGGATTCTTGATTCGACAGGCTTCTTTGTCTATGACCAATTTCGGACAGGGGAGACCTTGCGGTTCAACTATTCCAACCTTCAAAACGCTAGTTTTGCGGGCAAGAAGATTACAGGTGTGACTTATGACATCACCAACCTTGTTTCGCCTGCAGGCACCAATAGCGTGACGCTGGTTGTTCCTAATGACCCGACAGAAGGCTTTATTGCCTATCGCGGAGACGGGACGGGCGACTGGCGAAATGACAAGATGGAATTTCGAGTAGACGCCAAGTACACCCTAGCTGACGGCAGTCAAGTGAGCTTCTCAAAGGAGCAGCCAGGTGTCTTTACCCACTTGTCACTCAACCATAACAACATCGGGCTAGAGTATGTTAAGGATTCATCGGGTAAATTTGTCCCTATCAATGGGTCAACTGTTCAGGTCACGGATGAAGGTCTAGCACGGTCGCTTGGTTCTAACCGAGCCCATGAAATTGGTACACCTGAAGAGTGGGACACGACTTCCAGCCACTATGCTTATAAGGGGGCGATTGTCTCAACGGTGACTTCAGGAAATACTTACCGAGTAACCTTTGGTCAGGGGGATATGCCCACTCAGGTGGGAGGTAAGACCTATTGGTTTGCCCTCAATACCTTGCCTGTGGCACGAACCGTCCGACCGTACACGCCAAAACCCTTGGTCAAACCTAACCTTGACCCTGTTCCAGACCCCTTAACCTATACCCCGTCTGTCTATACGCCAAAGACCTTTACCCCGGAACCTCTAGTAACTTTCACCCCAAAACCGACCACTCCTGTTGAAGAACCTAGTTTGGCACTGGTGAAGGTGGCTTTACCGACCCAACCTGTTTATGAGAAAACGCCTACGCCACCAGCGGCTCCAAGCGTTCACGTACATGGTTACCGCTTAGAGACAAAGCTAGGTATCCATAAGGACGTGGAAAATAGTGACCGTGTGTCCATTGACAAGACTCAGGTCGCTAAGAGTTCCCCAGTCAACTACCCTTTGGAAGTAGGGGACTTGTCTTCAAATCGTGTCACGACAACTAGCCTCATCTTTGAGGATTACTTACCCGCAGGTTATGTCCTGAATGAAACGACAACCAAGGCAGAGAACACCGCCTATGATCTTGTTTATGACAGCTCTAAACACCTGGTTCGCTTGACAGCTAAAGACAGTCTTCTCTCTGAAGTCAATAAGGACTTAGCGAAGAGCTATCGCCTGACAGCTCCTGTTTTGTACGGTACAGTGGTTAATGATGGAGCCACCTACACCAATGCTTATAAGCTCTTTATCAACCAAGGCACACCAACAGCCTACACCGTCACCTCAAACCCTGTCACGGTTCGGACACCTGGTGATGGAACCACAACGACCTTGATAATCCCTGATAAGACCAACAAAAACAGTGATGGCGTTGTTATCAATGACACGGTGGTCTTGGTTGGCTCAACCAATCATTACACCTTGAACTGGGATTTAGACCAGTATAAGGGGGACCAGTCGTCCAAGGAGACGATTGGCAAAGGGTTCTTCCTCTTAGATGATTTTCCAGAAGAAGCTGTGATGACCGATGATAAAGCCGTCATCGTCACAAGTCTAGACGGAAAGCCCTTATCTGGTTTTGTGGCGACGACTTACAAGAACTTGTCAGAAGCTCCAGAAAGGCTTAGACATCAGCTAACAACAGCTAAGATTAGCCCTAAAGGAGCTTTTCAAGTCATTGTTCCAGAAGATAATCAAGGCTTTTATGACACTTATGTCAAGACAGGTACTAGCCTTTTAGTGACCAGTCCCATGACGGTTCGTACAGACCTCAAGGATAAGATCTTAACCTATGCCAATACTGCCTATCAGATTGATTTTGGCAATGGTTATGCGACCAAGGAAGTGACCAATACCCTTGTGACACCAGAACCTGTCAAGAAGAACCTTAATGCAGACCAAGTTGACATCAATGGTCAGGCCATGCTTGTTGGTTCAAAAAACTTCTATACCTTGTCTTGGGATTTGGACCAGTACAAGGGGATTGTGGCGACTCAAGATGCTATTGCCAAGGGCTTTTACTTTGTGGATGACTACCCAGAAGAAGCCCTAGAGATTGACACCAAGGCTATTCAGATTTTAACACCAGACGGTCAGACGGTAAGGGATATTCTGGTAGAGACCTATCAGAACTTGGAAGAGGCTCCAGATAGCTTGAAAGAAGCCTTGCGGGCTAAGAAGATTAGTCCTAAGGGTGCTTTTCAGGTCTTTCGACCAAAAGACAACCAGGCCTTCTATGAGACTTATGTCAAGACCGGTCAATCTCTAACTATTATTGACCCTATGACCGTCAAGGACAGCCTTTATAACTCGGGTCAGACCTATACCAATAAAGCCTATCAAGTTGATTTTGGATTGGCCTACGAGACGGAAGACGTATCCAACTTCATTTCGATTGTTACGCCTAAAAAATCCAACACCACTGACAAGGGCGTGACCATTGATGGGAAGACGGTCTTACCTGATACCGTTAATTACTACAAGATTGTCATGGATTACAGTGCCTATAAGGGCATGTCTGCGACCAAAGACCAGATTACAAAAGGTTTCTTTATGGTGGACGATTACCCAGAAGAGGCCTTGGAGTTAAATCCAGAAGGTATTCAGATTGTTGATGGTCAAGGGCAGGCTGTTAAGGGCTTATCGGTTAAGGTTTATACGTCCTTGTCTAAAGCACCCAAGGCCGTCCAAGAAGCGATGGCTAGTCAACACTTTGTGCCAAAAGGTGCTATTCAGGTCTTCTCGGCAGATGACCCACAGACCTTTTACGACACTTATGTCAAAACAGGTCAAACCCTTGTCGTGACCAATCCCATGACCATTAAAAAAGACATGATAAAGACAGGTGGAGATTATCGCAACACCGCTTACCAGCTGGATTTTGGGGTGGCTTATGTGACGGATACTGTTGTGAACAACGTGCCAAAACTAGACCCCAAAAAGGATGTGGTCATCGACCTATCTCACAAGGACCAGAGTTTGGATGGCAAGGAGATTGCCCTTAATCAGGTCTTTACCTATCGTCTTCAAGGCGCACATATTCCAGCCAATCGTGCGACAGCTCTTACAGCGTATAGCTTTAGTGATGATTACGATGAAACCCATGACCAGTATGACGGTGTTTATCAGGCTTACCTGATGACGGACGTGACCTTGGCAGATGGGACAGTCCTAAAATCGGGGACAGAAGTGACCAAGTACACGCTTCAAACGGTTGATACCACATCTGGTCAAGTGTCTATTTCCTTTGATAAGGCTTTTCTGACCAGCATTTCAGACGATTCCACCTTCCAAGCAGATATCTACCTTCAGATGAAACGGATTGCGGCTGGGGAAGTGGAAAATACCTTTAGCCATATAGTTAATGGGGTTACCATTACCTCTAATACAGTTAAAACGACGACTCCTGAGCCGGTAATCCCACCGACACCTCCTACTCCAAAGCCAGAAGTTCCAGGAACTCCAATTCCAACACCAGTTCCTCCACAAACACCTGGTCTAGTTGCTAGTCTCCCACAAACAGGAGAGGAAGCTTCTATCCTTAGTCTTGTTGGAGGTGGCTTGATGCTAGGTCTGGCGTATGGGTTACACCGTAAGAAGAAAGAGCTAGAAAGTGAGGATAGCCATGCCTAAGACCTTTTACACCCAAGACAGTGACCGAGACGGTCTCACAGATGCCCAGGAACTGGCTTTAGGAACCAATCCCTTAAGCCCTGATTCTGATGGCGATGGGGTAGCTGATTTGGCAGAAATCCTATCTGGTCGCACTCCAACATTCCAAGAGATGAGACAGGTCATGCAGCACTTTTTGGACCAAGATACGTCAGCCTTTACTAAGGCAGTCATGAGTGTGGAGACCCAAATCACCAGTCAAACACTTCTTAATGACCTCTATGCTTACTATATGGCAACAGATGACATTTATCTGTTAGATGAACACCTCCGTCTAGTTGCGGATGAGCAGAGCGAAGTGATTAGGCAAGACCTGACCCGACTGTTAGACAAGCTCTATCGAACAGGGGATGTGAATGAGTTTATCTCAGAGGTCTTCCAAGGTCGGTCGTCTGCCTATTTGGTGTCGTCTGATGATTGGGAGTTGGGCAACTTTGACCCCTATAGTTTGGAGACTTTAGATGATTTGATTCGCCACCAGCTGGACGTAGATAGTGACGATTATTTCGGAGACTTAGTTCATTTGGCTCTTGCCCAAGACAGGTTGGATAGTCGTTCCCAGTTCTTACGAAGCTACATGGCAGACCTAACTAGATCTCAAGTAGACGCACAGCGAGAGCTGTCCATGACCCTCTAAGCGATTGGGACTGAGAGCTTTCTCAGTCCTTTTTGACTAAAGAAAATCAAAGGAGAACTACTAGATGAATACACAAGCCATCAGCCACCGCCTCCGTCAACATCAACACCAAGATTTGGCCATTAAAGAGGCTCTTCTACGTTTTCAAGCCCACCATTTTGATAAGCCTTGGGAAAGGCTTTTGGAAACCTTTATCGAGCAGGAAGGTCATGTTCCCCTTTTCCCAACTCCCTACGATGTGAGTGAGGAGCTAGTTGCCTTTCTGAGAAAAGGAGACCAACCTTTTGAACATTTGGGCGCTTATGCTTATCATTTTGCCCAAACTGGTTTACGCCAAATCCCTCAACTTACCCCTTTTGAAAAAGATATGGTGGTATTGGTTGCGACCTATAATCTTGCTGTTTATTGTCAACTTCTAGACCAACAGGGAAGCTATCATGGTGTCTCACTGAAGCGTTTGGTATCGCAAATGGAACGGGTGGATTTTATCAATGTGTCTAAGGTGGCTAACAACCTAGCAGACCGTATTAGCCGAGACCTTGATTTGTTTATTTTGAACTATGAAGCCCCAACTATCCCAAAGCCAGAACTAACCTTTGAAACCACTGACCAAGATCTGGTTGCCCATTACGGTCAACCGGTGGCCAGGTTAGATAAGACGAGTTTACTTGTGGCGCACTTGCCAGCCTATCAGGACTTGCCCTTGGGCATTAAAGCCGAGATCATTACTCAGTTCGACCAGAAAAAAGCAGAGCTCAGTCAGGTGAAGCAGGAAGAAACCGTCAGATTTGAAGAAGTTGATAATGTGGTAACGGCTTATCTGACCAATCAAGCTGAACCACTCTCTTCTTATGACCGTCGCTTAGGCAAGAGCCAGCACTATGAGGCCTATGAGCACTTGAACTTGACCCAAAAGTTTGTCATTTTAAGCCACTACGATGAATTAGCCAAACTAGAGCGACCGTTACAATTTCGTTTGGGTGACTTTGATGAGGAACGCAGGCAACCCCCCATCTATGAAGGGGAGACGATTTTTACCTATCTGGAAGCGGATGGGTCGGCAGATGAATTGGCTAGAGAGCCAGGTTCTCAGGAACTGGCAGAATTGGTAGACCTCAGTCGTCAGCTCTTGACAAGAAACTACCAGCTTTTAGAGGAAGTTGGTTTCCCTGTTGAGCATTTCTCAGAGGATAGTCGAGGTGTCTTGTTAGATGCGGTTGGGAAATACCGTTTGTCCAGAAAAGAGTTACTTTATTTAGGGCAGTATCCTCATGCTTCAGTCAATCAATTGAGGCTTGCGGTGGAATTGCTTGACCAGGGATTAGACAGAGATAGCGTTACATTTTTCCTTGAGAGCAGCCTCCCTTATGAGCGTTTGGTCTTTGTGGGCAATCGGATGACCAAAGATGGGCTGAAGCTAGAGGAGGCTAAAATCTTTGAGCGAATGGCTCAAGCAGAGCCAGACAAGGCGTCTCGTTTATTATTGGAAGAACTTCAGGCTAAAGAACCGGAAAGTGCCTTTGATGATAGCCTGTCAGAACTCAAGGAAGAGGTTCAAAAAATGTATCCTCTGGGAAGTTTAGCCAGTTATGGTGAACATCTGTTTGAGGTCGCAGATATTAGGGAAGACCAGGGTCAGATTAGAGTTGAGTTAGCTGCTTTACCCGATGATGATGTGCTAGACAGTCCTGTATTTTATGTCGGCTCGCTTGGTGCATTGGAAAAGAGCCAGCTGGTTTATCGACCAGAAAAGTCAGAGGCTTTTAAAGAAAGTAATGACTTTGCAGTAACAAAGGATTCTGATGACATCGACCTCTTTTCCTTCCTAGATGACAGTCAAACAGACCCCACTTCAGACAAAGGTCCTGCAGAAAGAACGGAGGCTCCAAAAGACCAAGCGGTTATTCAAGACGAGCCTAGTGTGCTTGAAAAGGAGCCTGAGCTAGTTAAGGTTGAGCCTGTTCAGAATTTTGCCTTTCCAGAGGACTTGACCGATTTTTACCCTAAAGGGACACGGGCTAAGGTGGAAGCTAACCTCGCAGCCATCCGTCTCGTTAAAGAGCTAGACAAGTCTGGGCGGCAGGCAAGCCCACCTGAACAGGAGATATTAGCCAAGTATGTCGGCTGGGGCGGTCTAGCCAATAGTTTTTTTGACGACTACAATCCTCAGTTTGAGATAGAACGGGCAGAGCTAAAGAGATTGGTGTCTGATAAGGAATACTCTGACATGAAGCAGAGTTCTCTGACTGCTTACTATACCGACCCAGCTATTGTGAGAGCTATGTGGGATAAGTTGGTCGCAGATGGGTTTACAGGCGGACGGGTGCTGGATCCGTCTATGGGAACAGGGAATTTTTTTGCGACCATGCCAGAACAGTTAAGGGAGAAGTGCGACCTTTACGGTGTGGAGATAGATGGCATTACAGGTTCTATTGCCAAACAGCTTCACCCCAATGCCACCATTTTCGTTCAGGGATTTGAGGATGTGCCTTTTCAGACGGATAGTTTTGACCTGGTTATTTCAAACATTCCCTTTGGTAATTTTAGGATCGCGGACAACCGTTATGACAAGCCCTATATGATCCATGATTATTTTATTAAAAAGTCCCTAGACGTGGTTCATGATACTGGGCAAGTGGTGGTCATTTCCTCAACGGGAACAATGGATAAGCGGGTGGACAATGTCTTGCAGGACATCAAGGACACGACCCAGTTTTTGGGTGGGGTTCGTCTGCCCGATTCGGCCTTTAAGGCTATCGCAGGAACGAGTGTCACGACTGATATTCTCTTCTTCCAAAAGGATTTGAACAAGAGAGCATTCACAGATGATCTTGCTTTTTCGGGAAGCAAGCGGTATGCCAAGGACGACCGTATTTGGCTTAATCCTTATTTTGATGGTGAGCATAACTCCCAAGTTTTGGGAACTTATGAAGTCAAGAATTTTAATGGTGGTACACTATCTTTGAAGGGAAGTGACCATCCCCTATTGTTAGAGTTAAATGAGGCTTTGAAGCAAGTGTCACTTCCACAAGTTAAGGACAACATCTTTATCCAATCCCAAATTCTGATGGAGAAAAAGGTGGATAAAAGCATTCCACAAAGCATTTGGGATAGCCTTGAACTCTATAGTTTCGGCTATGAGGGAGATACTGTTTACTATCGAGACCGTGATGGGATTCGAGTAGGGGCTAAGACAGAAGAAATTAGCTATTATATCAATGAGGTTGGGGATTTTGTGGCTTGGGATTCCAAACATTCTCAAGCAGTCATTGACCGTTTTGTGGCTTTGAATGTGACCGATGAGACAGCCGTTGATGTTTACCTGTCCAAAGAAGCGACGAAGACAGGACGACACAAGGGACTTTTTAAGAAAACGGTCTTCTATGAAGGAACCTTGTCTGATAAGGAGGTTGCCCGTATTAAGGGTATGGTCAACCTTCGCAATACCTATCAGGAGATGATTGACCTCCAGCGGGACTATGATTATGACCGTGATGTCTTTGAGGGTTTACTTGGGGACTTAAACAACCAGTATGACCGCTTTGTCAGACGGCATGGTTACCTCAATAGTAACGTCAACCGCAATCTATTTGATAGTGATGACAAGTATTCTCTTCTTGCTAGTTTAGAAGATGAATACATTGACCCCGTGGATAAGAAGGTCAAGTATAAGAAGTCGCAGGCCTTTGAAAAAGCCTTGGTGCGTCCAGACCGTATTCTAAAGGAAGTCAAGACTGCCCAAGATGCCCTCAATACTAGCTTAGCCGATGGTCGTGGGGTGGATATTGCCTTTATGATGTCTCTTTATCCAGGCAAAACAGAAGGTGATGTGATTGAGGAATTAGGGGATTTGGTTCTGTTGGACCCTGCTTATGCCCTCTTAGGAAAAGTGGTTTATGTTTCTCGTCAGGATTTTCTATCAGGTGATATTTTAACCAAGCTTGACCAGGTGGATTTGCTTCAAAAAGAGGACAATGCCCTGGCAGACTGGGGATACTATCAGAGTTTGTTAGAGGCCGTTAAACCTCGTCAAATTGGATTGGCAGATATTGCCTACCGCATTGGCTCTCGTTGGATTCCAAACGAGGTTTATGGGCAATTTGCTCATGTGGTGATTTTGGGCGAGGAGAAAACCTTAGATGACCCAAGTTTAATAGATGTCATTGAGGTTAGTCCTATTGATGGCACCTATACCTTGTCTAAGGACTTTACCAACCGTCGTGTGTCTGCCCAAGAAGCGGCTATGGGGGTGAGGGGGTCACGCTATGATAGTGGGCGGAAGGTGTTTGAGAACCTGCTTAATTCCAATCAACCGACTATTACACAGACGGTCAAAGAGGGGGATAAGCAAAAGCAGGTGACGGATGCCGAAAGAACTAGCCTATTGCGGAGTAGGGAAGCGGATATGCAGGGACTTTTCCAAGACTTTGTTTTGTCCTCCCCAGAAGTTCAGACCTTGATTGCGGACACCTACAATAGCCTGTATAACCGTACGGTGTCTAAGACCTATGATGGTAGCCATTTGGTTATTGATGGCTTGGCTCAAAATATTAGCTTACGCCCCCATCAGAAGAATGCCATTCAACGGATTGTGGAGGAAAAGCGAGCCCTTTTGGCTCATGAAGTGGGTTCAGGAAAGACCTTGACCATGCTTGGAGCAGGGTTTAAGTTGAAAGAGTTGGGGGTGGTCAATAAACCACTCTATGTTGTCCCTTCTAGTTTGACTGCTCAATTTGGTCAGGAAATCCTCAAGTTTTTCCCGACCAAGAAAGTTTTTGTGACGACCAAGAAGGACTTTGTCAAGGCTCGCCGTAAGCAATTTGTGTCACGGATTATTACAGGAGACTATGATGCCATTGTCATTGGCGATAGCCAGTTTGAGAAAATTCCCATGAGTAAGGCCAAACAAGAGACCTATATTCTGGATAAGTTGGGCCAGATGCGAGAGATTCATCTGAATAGTGAGAACGATTATACCGTTAAGGAATCCGAGCGGGCTATTCGTTCTTTGGAAGAACGTCTAGAGGAGCTTCAAAAACTGGATAGGGACAGCTTTATCGAGTTTGAGAACTTGGGCATTGATTGCCTCTTTGTGGACGAAGCCCATCATTTCAAGAATATTCGTCCCATCACAGGCTTGGGCAACGTGGCAGGCATTACCAATATCACAGCCAAGAAGAACGTGGACATGGAGATGAAGGTGCGGCAAGTCCAGTCAGAGCATGACAATCGCCATGTCATCTTTGCGACAGGGACACCAGTCTCTAATTCCATCAGCGAACTCTACACTATGATGAACTATGTCCAGCCAGATGTGCTGGAGCGGTATCAGGTGGCACACTTTGATTCTTGGGTAGGAGCTTTTGGCCAGATTGAGAATTCAATGGAATTGTCTCCAACGGGAGATAAGTACCAGCCTAAGAAACGCTTTAAGAAGTTTGTCAACCTGCCTGAACTCATGCGGATTTATAAGGAAACAGCTGATATTCAAACCTCCGATATGCTTGATTTGCCTGTGCCAGAAGCACGGATTATCCCCGTAGAGAGTGAGTTAACCGATAGCCAACGCTATTACTTGGAGGAGTTAGTGGTACGGTCTGAGGACATCAAGAACGGTCTGGTAGAGCCGACGGTGGATAATATGCTCAAAATAACGGGTGAGGCTAGAAAACTCGCCATTGACATGCGATTGATTGACCCTGCCTACAAGCTGTCAGACAGTCAAAAACTTCTTCAGGTGGTGGATAATGTGGAGCGGATTTATCGGGAAAATATGGTGACAGAAAGTACTCAGATGATATTTTCAGATATTGGGACACCCAAGAAAGATGGAACTGTTTTTGACATATATAACGAATTGAAGAACCTCTTGGTCGAGCGTGGGATTCCAGCCAACCAGATTGCCTTTGTCCATGACGCCAATACTGACGACAAGAAGAATAGCCTGTCTCGTCAGGTCAATAGCGGTGAGGTCCGAATTCTCATGGCTTCAACGGAAAAAGGGGGAACGGGTCTCAACGTTCAGGCTAAGATGAAGGCTTTTCATCATTTGGACGTTCCTTGGAGGCCTTCGGACATTCAGCAACGCAATGGACGTTTGATTAGACAAGGCAATCAGCACCAACATGTAGAGATTTACCATTACATTACGAAAGGCTCATTCGATAATTACTTGTGGGCAACACAAGAAAATAAGTTACGATATATTAAACAAATTATGACCTCTAAAGAGCCTGTTCGGGCGGCAGAAGACATTGATGAGCAGACCATGACTGCCTCTGATTTCAAGGCTTTGGCTACAGGCAATCCTTTTCTTAAACTCAAGATGGAGCTGGAAAATGAGTTGGGGCTTTTGGACAATGAACGGCGTGCCTTTGAGCGAACTAAAGACGATTACCGTCAAACCATACGGGTGGCGGAGCGGGATTTGCCGGTTATGGAAAAACGGCTTAGTCTTTATGACCAGGACATTGAGCGGTCAAAAAATAGTAAAGGCAAGGATTTTGTCATGTCCTTTGGCAGCCAAACCTACACCGAAAAAGGCGAGGCAGGGGAGTACCTGCACCAGTTGATCCGTCAGAATCGTTCTGAGACCAAGGAACTTCGCACCCTTGCCCATTACCGAGGATTTGCCTTGAAGGTGACGACCAGAAGCATGAGCGAGCCTGTTCCTGACATTGTCACCTTGCGAGTGGTCGGAGATAATCAGTATTCGGTTAGTCTGGATTTGAAATCCCCTATTGGTACCCTCCAGCGGATTAACAATGTGATTGACGACATTGAAAAGGACAAAGAAACAACAGAGGCTTTGGCCAAGACCATGAGGGATAAGGCAGCCGTTGCCAAGGAACAGATTGAGAGGGTCTTTAGTAAGGAAGAACATTATCAAAACCTTAAAGCCCAATACGATGTTCTTTCGCCCCTGATTGAAGCAGGGGAGCCTATAGAGGTCATTGAAGAAGCCCTAGCTCCCTTTCTTAATTCGCCCAATCAGCAAGAAATCGTCCTTGACGACCAACTTTCTTTGGATATTTAGCAGCAATGAGCTGACAAAAGGAATGGAACGCGGTAAACTAATGGTAACAGAAGAAAAGGAGAGACATGATGACAGACCAATTTGAAAACATGAAACACCAACTAGATAACCTTTTGAGTGAGGGTTTTAGCACTCCTGATCAGTACGAGGCTTATCGTGACTTGAAAGACCAATACGAGACAGCCACAGGTGATGTGAGTTTTTCCATCCGTGAGTTGACTGGCCAATTAGAGGTTATCATGACCAACCGAGAGACCTTCTTCCCAGACCTCGATGAGGGGACACGGGTAGAGTATTTGGACTTGGTTGAACGGTTAGAGGAGCTGGACAACACTAAGGCGACTTACTACCGCAAACAGTTAGGGGAGGCAACAGATGTTTGAAGAGTTAGGGCAAATTATTCTCATTCTCATCGCTATTGGAGGGATTCTTCTCCTGCTTTACCGCTTGTTTCTGGCGGCGACAGGTTTATTGCTCATTGGAGGAGGTCTCTTTCTAGCCTTTATGGAGGTTTATGGTCTTTACCTGTTGTTTACTGAAACAGACCTCTTTGTCAGAGATTTTCAGACCAATGGCTGGCTCAGTTTTCCGACCTTTTTTGTCGGGATAAATGTCTTATTGGCTGGATTATTGGTTAAAAAAATAAGCAAACGATTTACAAAACGCCTCGCTTAACCCCACATTTGGACACCTTCGGGTGTCCTTTTTTCTGTGATAAAATCCCCAATCTCCTCATGGTATGCTTGGTCTATCACTATAGAAAAGAGGAAAAATAGATGATTGATAAAACCAAGCAGATTGTCCTAGTGAGTGTGGCCAGTCTTGCTTTACTAGCCTTTGTCTCGACTATGGGCTATAGCTTAGGTAAGCAAAGTGTGACCAATGAGACCAGGGCGGCTATCAAGCAGGAGGCTAAGAAACTACAAGATGAACAGACAAAAAAAGAGAAAGCCAGTCAGCTATCTCAAGAGAGCGTTGAGGCGTTTCTCCGTCACTACTTCACCAAGAAACAACTTGGCGAAAATAACAAGCGTATCAAGCCTTATTTGACGGATTCAGCCTACAGTGAAGAATTGACTCGCCAAGAAGACACCCTCCAGGAGGTCTACAAGGACTATATCTTGGACTATCAGTATCAGGAGGCTGATATTTACCTCAATCATGCTTCAAATGAGGTCTTAGCCGAGGTGTCTTATACAGTGACCTACGTTCCAGACTTGGAACAAAAAGACAAGGCTCAGACCAATCAAGTGGAGAAACGCCTCTTACGCTTGACCTACACTAAACTGGGAGATAAGCTCTTGGTCAACCATCTTCAAACCTATTCGACAGATTTATCAGAAGCTCTTACTCAAGCACAAAAGACGACACCAGAGCCAGAAGCGATTCCTGAATTGCCAGTTTCAACCACAACACCCTAAGCAGAAGGCTGGCCTTCTGCTTATTTTCATATAGGAGAATGAGATGATTGCATTAGAGATGATTAAGAAGAAGCCCATCGTTGACGTGGCAGGGGCCTTGGGTATCCCTTTGAAACGCTTATCCAACACCCTTTATGAGCAGGTGGAACACGATTCTTTCAAGATTTTTACCAACACCAATACCTTCAAATGGTTTTCGCGGGATATTCAGGGCGATGTCATAGACTTTGTGCAGCTGATGGCAGGAGTTAGTTTCAAGGAAGCCATTCACTTTTTGGACAAGGGAGATTTTCCAGAGCAGGAGGTGCAGGTGTTCAAACTGGAACCGTTTCGTTATTATCTTCCTGAAAGTAAGGACTTTGGTTCTGCTCGCACCTATCTCAAGACCATCCGTCACTTATCTGATGAGACCATTAACACCTTTGGCCGGCAAGGACTTCTTGCCCAAGGGAAATGGCAGAGCGACAACCATACCGAGCCTGTGGTTGTGTTTAAGAGTAAGGACCATCATGGGCGATTGGTGGGAGCTAGCCTTCAGGGGATTGAAGAACACCCAGACCGATATGACCGAGGACGGCTCAAGAAAATCATGAAAGGATCTCATGGTTATGCAGGGATTAGTTTGACTATAGGTAAACCCAAGCGACTTGTCTTTGCGGAATCTGCCATTGATTTGATGAGTTATTATGAATGCCATAAGGAAGAGCTATCGGATGTCCGTCTGGTATCGATGGAAGGATTAAAGAAAAGCGTTATTGCCTATCATGTGATCCGTCTAGCTTCGGAGGAAAAGGGAGATTTTAGCTTTCTTGATGAGTTGGACAAGGGAAGACTAACAAACTATTTGGATATGATTTTACGAAGCACCACTCATTTTCAGACCCATGAGCAGTTGATTACCTTGGCTGTCGATCATGATAAGGCAGGACGAGACTTTATTGACAAGCTAATAGAGGAGGGATTTCCCCTTGAGCAGGATTTACCACCGTTAGATGTATTGAATAGCAAAGCTGATTGGAATGAGGAGTTAATCAGGCGAAAGCTGGAACCTAGTTTGGACGATTGGCTCTGTCAGTTTCATGAGAAGCGTTCTCAGGCTGTCTATTCTCCTAGAACTCCCGCTCTTGACTTGTGATGAAAAAATCAACTGTCCTCTGATAAGCTAGACCCAAACCCAAAGAAGGAGGAATGCCTATGAGTTTGAGCCAAGTGGCTCGCCTAGAAGAAAAAGTCAGCAAACAGGCTGAGAAAGTGGCCAAGGAGGAAGAGCGCCTCAAAATCTATCAGGATCAACTCCAGGAAGCCATGTACTCGACCTTTGTCACTTGTCAAGCTAGCAGTCATATGCGCTTTGACGAGGCTTTAGAGCGAGCTTTTGGAAAACTGTCCAAACCACATACCCCACAAGAACCTAATGACACAAGGAGAACAGAATGACGACACAAACAGATTGGAGCTATGATGGTTCACTAGACCAAGCAACACCAACGACACCTGACCAAGAACGCGCTAAGATTGCGGCACTTTTTGGTAAGGGTGAAGCAGGGTCAACGACAGAAAGTATTGATTATCAGGCAGAATTCCAGAAGCTAAAGGCTGGTGACAAGCAGCAAGCCTCGCAGGAAAATACCGAAATGTCACCAGCAGTAGTAGCACTTCCCAGCCCTACTTTGGACAAAGACCCAACCACGCTTTACAAGGAGCACCTTCAGAAACAGCTCACCAGTCATGAAGCAGACATGAGCAACTACCAGTTGGAGCTTGACCGTTTGCAGGGATTGGTGAACGAGAAAGGTAACACCATTAAAACCATCACCGCCATTCTAAAGGCGATGGATACACTTGTCTAAGCGAATCTAAGACAAAAAAAGTCACCATTTTCAACGTTTGACAACGTATAACTTGCAAGACGCAGTGGTTGAGTGGACTCTAATACGCTGATTGCATCAGCTTTTATAGCCCTACTCAACTGTGCGGAGGTGGGACGACAAAATCGAACCCTACGAGTTACCGATTTTTGTCCCACTCTCTGTTTTTTGCGAAAGGAGCAGCATGTTAAGAGATCTATTCAAACCTAAAGAGAAGAACGTTTCACCATCATCAGACCGTTTCAAGTCTTTGATTCATACCTTATCAGCCATGACGGATACAGAGTTAGACAAGGTTGAAAAGTTAATCAATTTAGTTTTTAGCCAAGAGGAGCAAGAAGCGCCAGCAAGTTATCCTGAACCAACGAGCCTTGTTGTTCAGGAAGAGAGTTTAGATGACCGTATTGAGACATCCAGAGCAAGGTTAAAGACAGAAGAGTTGGAAAATCGGATAGAGCAGTTTAAGCAGAGTAAGAAATAGAACTTGCACCAAAAATGGTGCAAGTTCTTTGCGTTTGTGCTATAATAGAGTTGAAAATAGAAATGAGGTTACCCATGATTCAAGCAAATATTAAGGCACTCCGCCAAGAGCAACAATTATCTCAATCAGAATTTGCGGAGAAGATCGGTATTTCCCGTAATAGCCTGAGCCGTTACGAGAACGGTATTAGCTCTGTATCAACTGAACTGATTGATCGCATTTGTCATCAATTTAATGTCTCTTATTTGGATATTGTAGGAGAAGAAAAGATGTTAACTCCAGTAGAAGATTATCAATTGACGCTAAAAATAGAAGTTATTAAAGAGCGTGGAGCAGCGATTTTATCCCAACTATATAGCTATCAAGATAGTCAAGGAATAGCTTTTGACGATGAGACTAATCCTTGGATTTTGATGAGTGATGACTTGTCGGATCTTATCAATACTAGGATTTACCTGGTTAACACGTTTGATGAAGTAGAGCGCTACAATGGTTATTTGGATGGTATTGAGCGTATGTTGGATCTTGCTCGTCATCAGGTGGTGGCTTAATGCGGTTAGAAAAATTTGGCCAAGATGATTTTGACTTAGCCTTAAAACGGATTGTTCGCTCATTAACTCGTGGTAAAACGACATCAGTTAATCCAATAGCAATTTTGCTTGGTGGGCAAAGCGGAGCAGGTAAAACAACGATACACCGTATCAAGCAGAAAGAATTTCAAGGTAATATCATCATTATCGATGGAGATAGCTATCGTTCTTTTCACCCCAATTACCTTGCTTTACAAGAAAAATATGGTAAAGATAGTGTTGATTACACTAAAGTTTTTGCAGGGAAAATGGTTGAACACCTAGTAAAAGAATTGAGCAAACAAGGCTATCATTTGTTAATTGAAGGAACTTTGAGAACGACAGAAGTCCCACGAAAAACAGCACAGCTATTGAAATCAAGGGGATATCAAGTCTCACTAGCATTGATAGCAACTAAGCCTGAATTGTCCTATCTCAGCACCTTAATTCGTTACGAGGAAGTCTATGCGGTGAATCCAAGCCAAGCTAGAGCAACCCCTAAAAAGCATCACGATGGTATTGTAGAGCGTCTAGTTGATAACTTACGAGAATTAGAGACTAGTAAACTCTTTGACCAGATTCAAATATATCAGAGGGATAGAACCTGTGTCTATGATTCTGAAACAGATGAAGGTTCAGCAGCAGAAGTGCTACAAGAATGTCTCTTCGGAAAGTGGAGCAAGGTGGAGGAAGAGATGCTGAGGGTGGGGCAAGAGCGGTTGAGGGAGTTAAGAATTTAGAGGAGATTGTTGAAAGTGGCAGGTGGAAAGAATAATGCGACATCTAGTTGGAGCGGCTATAATCATCAAGGACAGGTTGGTATTTTTTTAGCTCTGAAGGAACTGCGTGAGCTACTTCAAAAAGGCGAAGATTATAATGGCTACTCTATAGAATTTGAAAAAAAGGATGGTGAAGATGTAGATATCGTTCAAAATAAGATAGTTATTTCAAGGCATCAAGTAAAGGCGAAAACAAGTGGAAAAGTTCCTAGTTCTTACAGGGATGTATTGGTAAATTTTAATAATCAAGGTGTTGATGAAAATTCAATGTATTTGCATACAATTTGTAGAATTGATGGATTTGAAGAGTATAAAGATAAGCAAAAAGGTAAGACACCACAGATACAGTTTCGTAATGTAAAACTGTATCAATATCCTGATGGTAACCAGTACTGTGAATTGACTAATGTTAGTGAATCTAAAATAGATAATTTTTGTAAGATAGAAATAAAAAGTATTCTTATGGAATGCAGTCATAGCCTTAAAGATGATGATGACCATATTAGTGAAACTTTATTTGAATTGAAGGATTTACTGTGTGCAAAAATAAGAGAGGCGCATGAAGCTGGAGGAGGATCAAATCCAGTAATTTTATTTTCAGAGATTTATAAGATTGTTACTTCTACCGAAAAACGCGAAAAACAGTCAATTCGAAGATTAAAAAGACTATTTGAAATCTATTGGAATAAAAATTTTGATGAAAATATTGATTCGTATTTATTTAATGAAATTTTAAACTTATCACCCGAGCAATTTAAATCTTTTATAATCGACTTACATCCGCACAAGAGCATAAATGCTTTGAAAGAAGAACAGTTGCTAGATTCATTACTTGATGAAGACGTTTTTGAAGAAATATTTTATGAATTTTATAAAGAAATCAATCAGAAATTTTTTAATATTTATGAGCTACGTTATAATTCAACGAAATCAAGTTACAGATTAAGTTTAATCAACAAAAAGTATAAAAAGGGAGAAGTGGGTAACCTTATTCAAACTATTAGAAATAATAGGGGGTTTCTAAAAGCAAGTTTTGAAGTAGATTATCTTGTAAATGGGAGAATAAACTCGCCATTACTTGAACACGACCTACAAAATGTGGATATTATATCACCATATGGACAACAACCTTCCATGCAGGATAATCTATTTTCAAATTATCTTGAATTTATTGATATTGAGAATACGGTCGAGAAATTAAGAGGAGAGAAAAATGAATAATTTTTTAGCTAGTATTATGGATTCTAGCGGATACAATTTGATTGAAAATACCAAATTGAAGTTGTTTGGCAATGGATATGAATTTTTTCTTATCCAAAATTTTGAAGTCAAAGAATTTGAAAAATTTTTTAATAGCGATAGTCTGGATGATTTGATTTCAAAGTTTCAAGAATTAAAAGACGATAAAATCCAAAAGAACACTTCCCTATTTGTTTTAGTTAAAGTGAATGATATGCATGGATTTTATAATCAGTTTTTAAACACAACAGTGACTATTGAAGAAGATGAGTACTATTTTAGGAAGTATGTTATTTTCTATACTGAGGAAGGTCTTGAAAAACTTGAACCATCTGTTCAATATTTATTGGATTATATTCAGAACAATGAGGGAGATTCAGGCGGAGAAAATTTATTTGATAAATTTGAAAGAAATATGTTTTTTGATGATACTTACTTTATTGCCATGCAATTGATTATTAAGCTACCATTTATTTCTCTGCCTCATTCAGGAGACCACTTTGAAATAATTGATGATAAAATTAAATCACGAATCCACTCTTTAGGGCTAGTAAAAAAAGAGAAGCAGGTGGATGAGATTTTAGAGTTGTTTCATGATGATAATATCGGTTCACAACTTGAAGATACTACCATAATAGATGGTTTGCGACACATTTTGGAGGATTTAGTTTGTGAAAATAAAGAAGATTTTACTTTATAATTTTAAGAATTTTAGACATGAAACGGTTATTGATTTTAGCGACCAGATCACTTTTTTAGTTGGACCGAATGGTTTTGGAAAGACAACTATTTTTGATGCAGTAGAGTTAGGTTTGACAGGCAATATTTCTCGAGTAAATAAAGTAACAGGAGAAAATATTGCATATAATAAACCTTTTTTTCAAAATGATAAAAATGAATCAGTTTGTATAAAATTATGGTTGAAAAAAAGAAATGGTGAACAGTTAGTTGTTGTTAGACAGTTGACTAATACTAAGCTTGCTAGTGGAAAAGTATTTGCTCCAAAAAAGTCTATTAGTCAATTTGAGTTATTCCGCCAAGATGAAACAACGGATGAAAATTTTAAAAACGTAGATAATGTGAAGTTATCTACCATAAATCAAGATACAATTGATAAATTTCTAAATATAAATGGGAAATATGACATTGCTAAGATATTCAATCTATTTAACTATATTCAGCAAGAAGAGACGACATTTTTCTTAAAACAAAATGAGCAACAACGAAGTAATCATCTATCTTTTTTGGTAAAAACTGACAAGATAGATGAAAAAACAGAAAAGATTGATAGAGTCACTAGTGAAGTTACTAGTAAATTAAGTAATCTTGAAAAAGAAAAAAATAGCTTTACTCAGCAACAATTAGCTAACATCCCTTATCAAAGATTGTTCAATCATCAGGTATTCCCATTTGATACAGAGAGTCCATTTTCTATAGAGAATCTCGATCAGTTAGAAGATTTGAAAGCTATAGTTCAGAATATTATTGAATTTAAGCAGAATTTTTCAATTCCTGAATATCAACGACAATTGGAAAGAGATAAGCGCAAGAAAGACATCAGCATACTTGATAATGCTTTACGTTTCTATATTTTATCTCCACTTGTTCAAAGACCCAATTATCAATGGCAGTGGGAAAAATATACATTAGAGAATCCAATATTATTTGAATATGTACTTTTAGAAAATTATCTTCAAACATTTGAGTCTGTAAGTCGTGATTATAGACGCAGACAACAATTAAATCAATACTGGGCCGTTCTATCTAATGATATCAATCAAATGACAGCACAGTCTTTTCAGTATATTCAAAATGATCGCCTCTCAAATGATTTTGAATCACTTAAATCTCAATTTACACGTTACCAGACACTAAGAGAAAGTATTGGACAAACGGACAAAAACTTAAGTGATTTACAACAGTTACGGAGAGAACTAGGTAAAAAATTTAATCAGCTAAGACAACATAATCATGTTGATGAAAATGGATGTCCATTTTGTAACACACAGTTTGCTTCTTTCAATGACTTAAAGAGGGCTTATGATAGTTACGGGACTTATCTGTCTGAAATTTCATCTAGAGATAGTCAGCGGTTACAAGAAGTTCAATTATGGCTGAATGAATCAATCCAGCAACTGAAGCAGAAAATCACTGATGAAATAAATAGTTTTTCTACGGATGTAGATGAAAAGTTATTAGATAAATTACAAGAATTACGCAGTTCGTATCAAAGATATTCTAAAAATGTTGAAGTTTTTAAAACATTTATTCAGTCATACACAACTATGGTATCTTATGAGTTGGGGAGTTTAGCATTTGATGGCTATAACCAGCAGTACCGGTTTAACTTGCAAGAATTTCGATCTAAATTGGTGGTTGATGATGATGTTTATAGAGTACTAGATATTAACAATCTGGAAAATATGAAGAGAGAACTGGGCGATTTAAGAGTAGAATTTCCTGAATTGCAGTTTGAAACATACCAATTAGAATCAAATTCATATTCGAAGATAAATATAGATATAATTGAGAGTCGATTGCATGAATTAAAAAAGGCTATCCACTTAGCAATTGACGAAAAGTATGCCATTAACGAGAATCTGATAGTAGATGCTGAAAATATATTTCCTACATATTTTCAAAGTACAGTGGCAGTATTAGAGGATGTTCGTATTAAAGATTTAGAAGAGAAGAAACTCTATCTAGATAAACAGTATAAACTGATTCAAAATCAGCAGTTCCAAGATTTATCAAGTCAGATAGAAATATTGAGAACAACGAAGGAACTATTAGAACATATTAATACTATATATAAAGAAGAAGTGAAACAGTTCAAAATAAGTATTGTTAAAAAGCTACGCATTCCATTCTTTATCTATTCTGCAAAAATGTTACAAAATTATCAGCAAGGCATGGGGATTTTCTTGACCTATAGAAAAGCGACGGATAGTAGTGATGAAAAGACTGCAATTATTAGATTTAAATCTGACCCGAATAATGATCATGATGTCATGAATCAACTAAGTACAGGGCAGTTGGCTGTTGTATCACTTGCGTTTACTCTGTCATTAAATACGATGTTTAAGTTGTCCGATAACTTGAATTTCTTAATGATAGATGATCCAATTCAAGATATGGACGCAATGAATGTACTATCGTTTATTGAGATTTTACGTCATGGCATTATTGATAAGTATCAAATTATCTTATCAACTTATAGTGATTACAATGCGCTATTTATGGGGTATAAATTTGTCAATTCAAATTCACAAGTTGACATTGATTATAAAAATGTAAGAGAGTTACAAGGATAAGTATTCTTTTCCAAGAGCCATTTGGCTCTTTTTCTTTTCCTGTGATAATTTTTCCAGCTCTGTCTTGTTACACTCTATCTAGGTTTAGAAAATCAACCCTTGATTTTTGATTGGGGGTTTGGGGGCGAAGCCACCATAGTTTCTTATCGTCGGCTGACAAACCTGTAAGGTTTTGGTTCAGCTGGCGATTAGATTTTGGGTTATTGTGGACACAATAACTGAGCTCGCAAAAGCCGAAAAGCGAAGCGTTGAGGCTTTTAGGAAGCACCCGTATCCCATACGGTATCGGGGCTGACCCGATAGAGGCAAGTAGAGAAGGAGTATAACGAGATGACAGACCACTATCGCATTATCCGTAAGGAAATCAATCTGACACCAGAGGAACTGGAGCGGATTCAGGAACTAATGAAGAAAGAACACGCTGACCAGTTTTCACCCTTTGTTCGTCAAAAGCTGATGGATTTAGTCGAAGGGAGGCAGTCGGTAGCTGACTGGTTTACCCTCTGGCAGTCCCAGAAGATTGAACAAATCAGTCGAGACATTTTACAGGTGACTATCATGGCCGAACAGACCCAGCAGGTCACGGCAGAGCACTTGCGAATTATTCTAACCTGTGTGCAGGAGTTGATGGCAGAAGTCGAGAAGGCTATCCCACTCAGTCCAGACTTTCGTGACAAGTACATGGGAGGCTAGATATGGAAAATCGCTACCGCACTAACCTCAAAAAAGTCTTTCTGACAGACCAGGAGTTGGCAACTTTGAACGACCGTATCGGACAGAGTGACTGTAAAAATTTCTCTGCTTATGCCAGAAAGGTTCTGCTCAATCCCAACATGACTTTCTTGATCATTGATACCAGTAACTATGAAGAGCTGGTCTTTGAACTGAAACGTATCGGAAACAACCTCAATCAAATTGCACGGACCGTCAACCAGACTCAGATTTTAACACCAAGCGACCGTGAATTTTTGGTGCAAGGCATTGGCCAACTCATAAAGGAAGTGGAGAAGGACTTTAACATCAAGTGCCAGCAGCTGAAGGAGTTTTATGGTCGTCACTAAACATTTTGCGGTGCATAGCACCAAGTACCGCAAGAGCCTCATCAAGTACATTCTCAATCCAGAAAAGACGAAGCAACTGAAGCTGGTCTCTGATTTTGGCATGAGCAACTACCTGAACTTTCCCACGTATGAGGAGTTGGTGGAGATGTATCAGGCCAACTTGACCAACAATGATCGGCTCTATGATTCCAGGAACGACCGCCAGCAAATCAAGCAGACCAAAATCCACGCCCATCACTTGATTCAGTCCTTTTCTCCTGAAGATAATCTGACACCTGAAGAGATTAACAGCATTGGCTACGAGACCATCAAGGAACTGACAGGGGGCAACTTTCGTTTCATCGTCGCAACCCACACAGACAGAGACCATGTGCATAATCATATCCTGATAAACTCTGTTGACCTACATTCTGACAAGAAGCTTAAATGGGACTATGCCCAGGAGAGAAATCTTCGCCTGATTTCTGACCGCTTGGCCAAGGAAGCAGGTGCAAAGATTATTCCGCCCCATCGCTATTCGCATGAGAAGTTTGAAACTTACCGAAAGACTAATCACAAGTTTGAACTCAAGCAGCGGCTCTATTTTCTCATGGAGAACAGCAAGAGCTTTGAGGACTTTATGGCCAAAGCTCCAGCTCTACACGTGGAGGTGGATTTCTCTCGCAAGCACGCCAGATTTTTCATGACCGACCGAGACATGAAGCAGGTCATTCGCGGCCATCAGCTGGATAAGCGACAGCCCTACACCGAGGACTATTTTAGAGAGCAGTTTGCCAAACGAGCCATTGAGCAACGACTGGATTTTCTCTTGCCCAGAGCACGTGACCTGTCTCATCTTTTGGAAATAGCAGAGCAGTTAAATCTGAAAATCTCTCCGAAGAAAAAACATGTGACCTTTACCTTGGTCGAGGAGGGCCGAACCATCTCCATTGAGAATAAAAAGGTCAGCACCAAACACCTCTACGATGTCCAGTTTTTTGAGGGTTATTTTGACCAAAAAGAAGTCCTGCCAGACCCTGACTTGACTAACCTGGTCTCAGACTTTGAAACCTACCAAGAAGAGCAGGATAAGGATAAACTCCCTAGTGAGGAACTCTTGGCAGCCTACAAGGATTTCAAGGAGAAACGAGATAAGATTCAAGAGTTTGAAGTTGTTTTAGCAGACCACCAGATTGACAAGTTGGTCAAGGACGGTATCTTCATCAAGATGACTTACGGCATCAAAAAAGACGGCTTGGTCTTTATCCCAAACCGTAACTTGGACATTCATGAGAGCGAGCAGGGCAAGTCCTACCATGTCTTTATCCGAGAGACTGCTCAATTTTTCATCTACAATAAAGAGAACTCTGACCTCAACCGCTACATGCGAGGACGGGAGTTAATCCGCCAACTCACTCACGACAGCAAGCATATCCCTAAACGCAGACGACCGACCATAACCAGCCTCAAAGAGAAAATAGCAGAGCTCAATCTTCTTATTGAATTAGACATCAACAACAAATCTTATCAGGAAGTCAAAGACGAGTTAATAAAGGACATCGCCCAGATGGATTTGACCATCACGGAGTTGCAGGATAAGGTTGCTCATCTCAACAAAGTAGCAGAAGTCCTGCTCAATCTTAGTAACTCTGACCCAGAAAACAGACGGCTAGCCAGGTATGACTATGGCAAGATGAATCTGACTTCAGCTATTAAACTGGAGGAGGTGGAGAAGGAGATGGCAGAAAATCAAAACTCCATGACGAAATGGATAGATGACTACGAATATAAGGTTAGGAGGTTAGAGAATTTTGTAAGCATACTTGATAACACAAGGAATCAAAATATCGCCAATTTAGAACAGGAAACTAAATTAATCTAGTTGCTTGAGGTACTCTGGAAAGATTATAAGACTGATAGTACTAATCTAACTATCAGTCTTACAGGTTATTTAACACTTAAGTAGAACTCCAATATCAAGATAAACTAAACAGTATCTAATTCCTTCAAATAATTTTCTATCTTCATCAGCATTAAAAGATTATTATAAATCTTGCATAACTCTCTTGCTTCTATGTAATAATTTTTGACCTGTTCTTTGTCTAAAAAGTGAGCTCCAGCGTTTCCGACGAGAATGAGTAGGGGAGCCAGTTGGTAACTTGTCTGTCTTTCTTTACAGAGTTCGATAGTCTCAAGAGCTTCCTGGATGGCATCGCTATATTTTTCCTTAGACACTAAATAGTGAGCGTAGTTATAACGAACCCTGATGTAGCCAAATAAAAACTCTTGATGATTTAGATTTTTTGTCTGATACAATTCCACTAAACGAGAATAGTTTATTTCATATTCTTGTTCACGACCAACAAGGGAGTAGAAATTAGACAGTGTGTTTAATACTTTTAAGTAAATCAGAGTAGTTGTGGATATTTTGGACAATATATTTTCCAAGTGAGAGATGGCTTCAAACTGCAGATTATATTGATAGAAGTCAATAATAGCTTTAACCCATTCAATGTAAGCTCGATCTTCTAGTGTTAGAAAGTGGCCTCGCTCTATTTCTATTTTATAAAGATATTCTAAATCGTTATAATTTCTATCATCCAATAAGCGAGCAGATAAATGCTTGAAATTAGAGAGGCTAGACTTTACTTCAATTTGTTCATTGAAAAAGTAATCTAATGGGACCTCAAGTCGTTGAGAGAGTTTAAACAAAAGGTCAGCAGAAGGTATGAAATGTCCTCTCTCAATTTTACTAATCTGGCTTTGTTCACAAATTCCTTCTGCCAGGGTTTGTTGGGAGAGTCCTAGTTCTTTTCTTTTTAATCTGAATTTTTCGGCCAATGTACTCATAAAAACAAGATTACCTCCGATTTGTTTTCTTCCATTATACAATATTTTAGTTCAAAGAAGCAAAATCAAAAGAAATAAAATCATCCAAGGTAATAATATATAAAAAAAGCCTCAAAAGCATAAAAATACTTGAAAAATAATTATATTTATGTTAAACTGAGGGCGAGAAAAAAGAAAGGGGTTTCGCAACATGAATAAACATAGTGGAATTCACAAATTGCTTACATTGGTATTACTAGGCGCTTTTACATTTAGTAATGCGATTCCTTACCGACAGGTTATAGTTTTGGAAGGATAATAGAAACACGTATATTGGGATGGAGGTAATCTTGATGGATAAAGCAAGAAAAGACTTTGATAAAGTATTAAAACTTTATAATCTAGTTATAATTATTACACTACTTACTACTTTTTTACCAAACAAATATGAGATTCTACAGTTTCTATTGCTTGTAATAGCTGCTATAGTAACTCTTATTTGTTCGATTATGATGTTCCGTCTTTGCAGAAAGCATAAATTATCATTAAAAGAAGTATTTGAAAAATACATAACCAAATTATAGAAATCTAAAATAAAAGGAGAAAATCATGGAATTAATATTGCCAAATAATTTTGTTGAACTAGAACTTGAAGAAGTGATGTACCTTGAAGGCGAGGGTTGGATTGCAGATTCCTTTGCTGTAGGTGGAGCTGTTGCAGGAACAATCTTCTTTGCATTAAAAGGAGCTGCCGCTGGTAGTGCAGCTGCATCGTTTATTCCTTATATTGGCACAGTTTCAGGTGCAGCGATTGGTGGTATTGCGGGAGCTATATTCGGTTTTGCAAACGGTACAGTATCTGGTTATAGATTAGGTCGTTTAATTGAGCAACGCATATTAGGATGGCCATAATTATTTAGATTAATTCACATATTATGATAAATCGAATTCTTATAATTTTCCAGCGTGTACCAATCAATGTACTTCGTAATTTACTTTATAATGGGATCTCTAGCCTCTTCTGGATAGAGTTTCAAGGATTCAAAATTAAACTGAGCAGAGAATATTTCACGTGAGTCATTATCATAGTAATATCTCTTACCCAGAATTAGAATGGCAAACATAGTTGATAACTGTTATTAATTTTTGGATAGGGGTTCCACTTAAAAGTTTAGGCAAGCACGTTTTAGTTGACGTGTCTTGCCTTTTCATTTATTTCCTTTGTGTATAAGAGGATACTTCTTTAAAAGAAGATCTTAGGCCTAGTTACTGCTTTTAACGAAAGACTGTCTTAGGGTTACTGAAAAGCTGTAAGTACCCTCGAAGCTGATAACAAATAGCTGTAATGAACTGTGACAACTGAGTCTCGAATTACTTATAATTGGTTTCCGATTATTCAACCAGATGTAGTAAGAAGTTCTTGGAAAATAGAAATAGTCATAGAGACAGGGCACTGGATACGACTCTTTTTGTCGCTCAATAACATGATAAAGTGAACTTTTCTTACTTTTTGAGGAGAGATCTTAAAGTATTTAAACAGTATTTTCTATTCCGAAATGGGCATATTGTTCTTTGAAAGCCATCTCAGATATGTTGCTTACTCTAGGATGTTTAAAGAGTCTGAAATTTTCTTGGAATAAAAATGGATTTTCCCGATGCTTTTGAGTGCAAGAACGAACTTAGGATGTACTTTTCAAAAACCTGTAATTAGTTTTTAGGAGAATACTAGTGAATCGAATTCTTTTTTAGCCATAACACGAGGCTGGAACAAAAATCTAAACTCCAATATTTAAGATGAACAAAGAAGAATTTCTGAAAACAGAATCTTTCTTTGTTCGTCTTTTTTGCTTTTATTATTCCAACAGGTGATGATGGTATGTGATTTCGAAAACTCAAAATATTTTTATCCCAGGCTTTTCAACATTATCGATTTTAATTTTTTTGTGAAAACAGCGAGAAATTTTAGTGTTTTTTCACTCTTATTAATGAAGTCTAGAAATTGAGAGTGTCTTATGAAAAGTCGTTCACCGCCATTTCCTCCTATATCAAATTTATATAAGGAGGAATAAGATGAATTATTTTATCTATGTGGGTGGCCTGAAAGTTCCTGTTACCAAAGAAATTTACCGTGAGTATTGGAGGTTGACAAATCGGGAAAATTACCTCAATCGATTAGAAATCCAATATCATGTTAGGCCATTTTCAGATTATGTTGATGGACAATTAACAAGCTATATGGCTGATGAGAAAATGGATGTTGAAAAGATACTTGAAACAAGGGAGATCTTTCATTTGCTTTATGATGCTTTGCTTACCCTTAATGATGATGAGTTTGCTCTTGTTAAAAACTTGTTTTTCGAGGATAAAACGTTGAATGAAATTTCTCAGTCCTCAAAAGTTTCTATTACAACTGTTGCTAGACGGAGAGATAAAATTTTGAAGCATCTCAAAAAGTTATTGGAGTAAGGTGGTAAAAATTGTCACATTTTCACTCTATATAGTGAAGGGGAACTAAAGTTCCTGTTATTGCTCTTTGACAACTGAATAGACCAAAGTTGGACGTTAATCATTTGTAAAGCAACTTAGTTGGGTACGCTGTGATATGAGCGAGACTTATCGGCTATAAAATAGGTTGGTCACCTATCTGCCATGAGACAAATGAGGATAATGATACTTCTGAACGTTCAGGCTGCCATCGAGAAAGGACAGCGGGTGAAACTCCCATGAAGAACTTAACCGGTTCTACCTACAGAGGTCAAAATTTTAAGTAAAGGAAAAAACGTTTATGGAAAAAATACAAACAGGTGCGGAATTACCGCAGATTGTGATTGAGGGATATAAGATTACGGTACAAGTAAGTGATCAACCAATAAGTCTTACAGACATTTTAGATGATTTGCTGGGGCGACAGCTTGAAAAAATTTGAGTTTTTAGCGGACAAGTCTTTATAAATTATGTAAAATAGAATAGTAGAACCTCAGTCCTTAATTGGTAAGCACCTAAACACTGATTAAGGAGATAAACATGACACAAGCCTGTATTTATTTACGCCTATCACGAGATGATGGGGACAATGTGGAAAGCAATTCCATCATCAACCAACGCTCGCTCCTGCGAGACTATGCCAGAAATCATGATTTTACCATTTTAGAAGAATTTGTTGATGATGGTATTAGTGGATTAACATTTAATCGTCCTGACTTTAATCGTATGATGGCTATGGTGAATGATAAGATCATTGATACTATAATTGTCAAAGACTTGTCACGATTTGGTCGGGATTACATTGAAACTGGAAAATACCTCCAGCGAATTTTTCCTGCTATGGGAGTTAGGTTTATCTCTGTCAATGACCACTATGATAGCCTGACGGCTGATACCAATGAAACACACTTGGTCATGCCGATTAAAAGTCTAATTAACGATAGCTACTGTCGAGACATTTCAACCAAAGTTCGAAGCACTCAAAAAGCTAAACGACAAAAGGGCGAGTTTATTGGAGCTTTTGCCCCTTATGGCTATCGCAAAGATGTCAAGCAACGGAATCATCTAGTGGTTGATGAGAATGTACGCCCTACTATTGAGAAAATCTTTGCTCTTAAACTAGAGGGATATTCGTCAAACGCTATCGCAGGCTTTCTTAACCAAGCAGGGATAGAAACTCCGTTGCAACGTAAAAAAGCCTGTCAGGAAAAGATTAAAGGCTTTTATGGCCATCGCTACAAGTGGGATACGAAAATGGTCAATCGTATTTTGACAAATCGTGTCTATACTGGTAGTTTGGAACAGGGGAAGCAAACCAAAATCAATTACAAGTCACAAAAGTCTGTGGCTGTGAATCCAGCAGATTGGGTACGGGTTGATGATACACATGAGGGGATTATCTCCAAGAGCACTTTTGAAGTAGCTAATAACCTCTTACTTAGAGATGTCAAACATGGGAAGATGTTACCTGACCTCTTTGCAGGGTTATTGTTCTGTGGTGATTGTCAGTCGCAGCTGTTGCAGCGAAAACTCCATTACAAGGACAAAGAGACTGTTCAGTATATTTGTAGCACTTATAATAACGGACGAGGCTGTAGTCGCCATGCGATTAAGCAAGATATGTTACTTGACTTGGTTTCGACGCTCATCTATCAACACCTTGACTGGAAATCTTATTTAATTAAAACTGTTCCTGATTATTTGAATAAAGCACAGTTTTTGGAAGTTGACTTTACTTCGCTGTTTGCCAATCGAAAGAAGTATGAACAGTTGCTCCAGTCTTTGTATTTAGATTTAGACGATGGCCTAATCAATGATACAGAATACCGAGAGTTTCAGCGAAGCTATCGCCAGAAGTTAAAGAAAATTGAAGATACTATCATTCAAAAGAGAGAGTTAGCCCAAACCTTGTATGATAAACTCCAGGATAAGAAAAAGTGGCTAGACCAGTTGAGTGAGATGCAAAAAAACAAAGAAGTCAATCGTATCACTCTAGTTACCTTACTTGACCGAATTGTCGTTCACGAAAATCAGGAGTTGACCCTGGTGTTTCATAATATGGCAGAATTAGAAATCCTCCAACAGTTATCTCAAAAAGTGACGGAGGTGGTCTAATGGCACGTACCAAGAACCGCTACCGTAAAGAAACGGTGGAAGAGTTATCCCTCCAAACCTATCGGACAGGCATTTACATTCGTTTGTCGAATGAACGTACAGAAAGTTGGCGAAACAAATCGCACTCCTTAGAAACGCAAGAAAGTCTGGCTAGGAGCTTCGCCAAGGAAAAGGGGATAATTGTAGCCAAGTGCTATATTGACTATGAGTATTCTGGTAAAACCTTTAATCGACCTGCCTATCAGGACATGATGGAAGACATTAAAAATGGTGTCATAAACTGTATTATCATTCGAGACCTGTCACGCTTGGGTCGAAACTACATTGAAATGGGTCGACTGATTGATAAGGTGTTTCCCTTTATGGGGGTTCGGTTTATTTCAATCAATGATAACTTAGACACTCTCAAAGTACTAGAAGAAAAGAAATCCTTTGAGGTGGAAATTAAGAATTTGGTCAATGACCTCTATTCAAAGGACATTTCCAAGAAAGTTACCGCTAGTCATATTCAGAAAGCAAAGCAAGGTTATTTCATCGCTGGCTTTGCTCCCTATGGATATAAGTTAGAAAGAAGAGAGGGTGGTAATCGTTTAGTCATTGATGCGATAGTTCAATCTGTTATGGTAGATGTCTTTGAAAAGTTAATGGCTGGCCAATCTATCAATCAGGTGACAAAATACCTTAATCAGGAGAAAGTTGCTACGCCAATGGCCTATCGCCAAACAGGAGAAATGTATAGAACAGAGAATGATACACGACAGTGGCAAGGTGCGAACCTTCAGCGGCTTGTTCAAAATCCTGCGTTTTATGGTAGTCTCATTCAACGTCGGCATAATAAAACCTTAACTGAGAAAGATTATGTTCAAGTAGATGATTGTCATGAAGCTTATATTACTAAAGAAGAATATCAAACCCTTCAAAAACTAATCAGGGAACGTCGTTCCATAAGAAAACAGACTCAACCTCGTACTATTAATCGTTATAAGGGGCTTATCTATGTCAAGGGGCAATCAACTCAAATGCGAAGGTACTGTAAGCATTTCTCAAATTCCAAATCAGAGTATGATTACTATTACTTTATGGACTATCTTCATGGTTCAGAAGCTTCAGAGAAACAAACTGTCTATATCAGTGAACAAGCCTTAGATAAGATTGTGTTGAGCTTGATTCAGATAGAGATGAATCGGCTTGGCACGGTTAACAACTTATTGCCCAAATTAGAAATGAAGAGGGATGAATGTCTTAGAGACTGCCAAAAGAGAACAAAAAATCTTCAAAGGACCTTGGCTAGTCTACAAGCTGAGCAAGGCGAGCTTTATCTGAATTATCGCCTTGAGGCTCAGGAACGAGAGACTTATTTGTCTCAAAAGGCGACAATTACCTCAAAAATTGAAACCCTCTCAACAGAAATAGCCCATTATGAGGCTTTAGCGATGAAAATTGAGGAGAAACACAGTCAGCAGGTCAGTTGGGTTAAACATCTTGCTAAATGCCAAAATCAATCAGTTTTAACGGCAGAACTGCTTAATGAAGTGATAGAACGGATAGATGTTGAAGTGGATAAGTCTGTGACAGTAACTTTTACCTGCCTGATGGGAGGTGATGACCATGTCTAAAATGGCTTTATACCTTCGTCTTTCCGTCGATGAGGACGGGACAGACGAAAGTAACTCTATTACCAACCAACGCTATCTTTTGAATCAGTACCTTGATCAGTCATCAGACTTTAATCATTGGGAACGCTTGGAGTTTGTGGACGATGGTTTTTCAGGAACAAGTCTTAATCGACCTGCTTTCCAACGCTTAATGGCTGATGTAAAGTCGGGAATTATCCGTCATATCATTGTTAAGGATTTGTCTCGTTTTATGCGTGATTATCTGGAACTAGGGAATTATTTAGAAAATATTTTCCCTTTTCTCGGAGTTCGCTTCATAGCTATAAATGACCAATATGATAGTTTGACATCTGAACAAAATGGACTGGATATTGATGTTCCGTTTAGAAACCTCCTCAATGATTTCTATGCCAAGGATGTTTCTGAAAAGGTTAAGAGTGCGATGAACAGCATGAAACGCTCTGGAAAAAACATGAGTTGGTTGCCACCATTTGGCTACATCAAGAATCCAGAAGACCGATTCAAGATTATCATTGATGAGGCAGTTGCACCAATTGTCAGACGTATTTTTACCTTGTACCTTGAAGGTAATAGTTACCAAACGATTGCTCGAATCTTGAATGAAGAACAAGTCATTACCCCAGCAGAACGAAAAATGCAAATCAGTCAGGCACGTTACGAAAAGTCACTCCGATTAACAAGAGAGCAAGAGAGGAATGTTTGGAGCGTTATAAACGTTGCTCAAATTTTGAAGAATGAAGCCTATAAGGGAACTTATCTCTATAATACTCGAACCTACATAAGGGGGAAGCATGTTTCTCTACCAGAATCAGAGTGGGAGCGAATTGAGAACAATCACGAAGCGATTATTTCACCAGACCGATTTGAACAAGTTGCTCGATTAAAAGCTAAGAAGGTTATTCAGAAAAAACACTTTCAGCCTCCTAAAATTCCTAGTATTTTGACAGGCCTGATTCGTTGTGAACACTGTGACCATTCTTTAATTGGGCACTACAATCATCAAGGTTACCAATATTTTTCCTGTCGTTATTGTAAAGGACAAGGTGAAAAAATGAAGTCCTGCCGAGTAGATAGGATTGAGCAATCAATCAAGGAGAAGCTTGGACAAGAGGTGGTTAAGCCCTGTCAAATTACTTCTAAGACTAGATTGCTTAGAGAAATTGAACGGTTGAAGAAACAAAAACTATCCTTTTACCAAGATTACAAGGATAACCTGGTGACCAGGAAAGATTACATTGCTAAGAAAATGGACATAGACGAAACTGTTAAGAATTTAGAAGAACAGCTGAACGAAGCTAATAAGGTTCAGTTGTCGACTAAGAATAGGTTGACCAAAGAAATAGTTAACACTCACATTGAAAAAGTAGTTGTTGACTGCCTCGGATTTTTTACAGTTATCTATAAATAGTTGAGGAAGAGACTTGAATCCTATCAAGTCTCTTTCTCGATAGGTTGCTTTGTGGTATAATTAATGTGTAATCTAGCAAATAAATAGTGTCAGTTACTTGACATAAGAGGGAAAAATCGATCCTAATGAGCCTTTTGTTTCGTCCGCTATCCGTGAAGTCTTTGAAGAAACGGGATTGACGGTTTCGGATTTGCAACTTTGTGGGATCAAGCAGTTGACCCATAGCGAGGAGTTGTATCGCTATATTGTCTTTCTTTACAGGACCAGTACCTTTTCAGGCGACTTGTGCTCGTCTGATGAGGGAGAGGTTTTCTGGCTAGAGCGTTCAGAGCTGATGCAGCATTCGCTGGCAGATGGTTTTGCAGAGATGTTACCGATTTTTGAGGATGATCAGGTATCGGAGCTTTATTTTTATCACGAAGATAATGATTGGCACTACAATCACCTTTAGGAGAAGAAGGTGCTACCATGGAGAAAGACTGATGACACCGACAGAATTAGCAGCACTCCTCTTATCAGATGAAGAGATGAGGTGTGTTTTGCAGGCAATAGCCGAGCTCCGTTTGCCAGACTGCTGGCTGGCAGCTGGTGCAGTTCGCAACGCGATGTGGAACCATTTGAGCGGTCGTCCTTTCTTTGACAGGGAGACAGACTTGGATGTTGTGAAAAGGCACCCCTTTTCTGTACAATTTTTATAAAGTGTTTTTGTTAAGCGATAACTCGCTTAACCATAGGTGTT